>JBBSQJ010000141.1:0-11493 GCA_038257965.1 Propionibacteriales bacterium | reverse complement strand
TTGATGGCGTCCTTGAGGGTGGCACTGCCCGTGGGAACGGCGATGACCTCGGCCCCGAGCATCCGCATGCGGGCGACGTTGAGGGCCTGGCGCTCGGTGTCGACCTTGCCCATGTAGACAGTGCAGTCGAGGCCGAACAGGGCGGCTGCCGTCGCCGTCGCCACACCGTGCTGACCGGCGCCGGTCTCGGCGATGACCCGGGTCTTGCCCATCCGCCTGGTCAGCAGTGCCTGGCCCAGCACGTTGTTGATCTTGTGCGAGCCGGTGTGGTTGAGGTCCTCGCGCTTCAGCACGATCCGCGGTGCCGGGCGGCCGGCATCGGAGGCGGCGTGCGCGGCGAACCGCGGCACCTCGGTGATGGGCGACGGGCGCCCGGTGTAGTCGGTCAGCAGCGCGGACAGCTCGGCGCTGAAGGTCGGGTCGGCTTGCGCGTCGCGGAACGCCCGCTCGAGCTGGAGCAGCGCGGCCACCAACGCCTCGGGTACGAACCGACCCCCGAACTCGTCGAAGTGGCCGCCCGCGTCGGGCAGGCCAGGGCCGTCACCGCGTCTGTGGACCGGCGTCGGGGGGGTCGTGGCGTTGAGCGACACAGCGGAGCTTCCTTTGTTCAACGATTTCAGGTGAACGTGCCGAGACTAGTCGGCGGGCGGCGAGGTGGCGGGCGCCGGGCGCAGTCTGGACTCCGCGCGAAAGCACGCACGGCCATCGCGCGGGAGTCGTCGTCTTGCGACTTGGGGTGGAAACGTCGCGTCTCAGGTGCCGGATCGGTGTCGGGTGGCGACTCGGGGCGCGAAACGTCACAGCAAGATCAGGGCACAATAATCGGGGCGAGCGGTCAGACTCAGTTCTTGTGCAGGGCGGGGTGCGCCCCGGCCGCGACCAGGTCGGCGACGCCGCTACGCGGGTCGCGTCCGGTCACCAGCGCCTCGCCGACGAGCACGACGTCGGCGCCCGCACGGGCCAGCTCGATTACGTCGTGCGGACCGCGCACCCCCGACTCGGCCACCCGGATGATCCCGTTCGGGATCTGCGGCGCGAGCCGGGCGAAGGTGAGGGTGTCGACGTCCAGGGTCTGCAGATCCCGTGCATTCACCCCGATGAGTTTGGCGCCGGCGGCCACAGCGCGGCTGACCTCTTCGTCGGTGTGCACCTCGACCAGTGGCGTGAGCCCGATCGACTCGGCGCGCTCGATCAGGCAGACCAACTCGTAGTCGGACAGGGCAGCGACGATCAGCAGCACCAGATCAGCGCCGGCCGCGCGCGCCTCGAACAACTGGTAGGCGGTGACGATGAAGTCCTTGCGCAGGACCGGAACCGAGACGGCCAGTCGGACCCGGATCAGGTCGTCCAGCGTGCCGTTGAAACGACGGGCCTCGGTCAGCACCGAGATTGCCGCGGCCCCACCCGCTTCGTACTCGGCGGCAAGGGCGGCCGGATCGTCGATGCTGGCCAGTGACCCCTTGCTCGGGCTCGAACGCTTGACCTCGGCGATCACGGCGACACCGGGGCCGGTGAACCGGGGTATGACATCGATGGCGGGATCGATCTGGGCGACCCGCTGCTTGAGCCGGTCGAGACTGACTCGCTCCTGACGGAGGGCGAGATCTTCCCGCACTCCGAGGATGATGTCGTCCAGAAGACCCACTGGTCTGCTCCGCCGGATCAGTTCGCGCCGTGGCCGAGCCTGCGCAGCACGATGGTCGCGATGATGGCGACCAGGAGCAGCGCGGCGCCGACGATCACGACGACCCAGTTGGGGTGGGGTGGCAGCACGAACCCGATGCCGCCGATGAGGAAGCCGACCAAAGCCACCAAAGCGCCGACCCAGGCGGCAAGCGTACGGCCGTGGTGCACCTGGTTGGTCGCGGTGTCCGAACCGTTCTGGTCGGCGGCCGAGCGTGCCCCCGACGAGGAAGTCGATGTCATGGCGTCCTTCGTCTCGCGCCGGCAAGTGCCCTCAAGACGGCTCGCGGCGGGTAATGGATCCTCCCTGGCCACCCATTGTGTCCCCTGGGGTACTGGACTGCACATCGGGGTCGGCCGATTCCGATGTCGGTTCCCGCGGCTCGGGCGCGTCGCCGGCGCTTCGGACGGACCCGGTCACGGTGGGATCCTGCCCGGCATCCAGGGCCTGCCACGCCTGAGTCGGATCGTCGGCCAGGTCGGCCGCGGGCCCGGTCGCGGCTCGCTCGAAGCGCGCAGTCCGGACCGGCCAGCGAACGGCCCGGACGAGCATCGCGGCCGCACCACCCGCGGCGAGCAGTCCGGCGATCGCGTACACCCAGGGCCAGGCCGTGGCGGACAGTGCGAACGTGTCCACCAGACTCACCTGGGCCAGCCGGCTACGTACGCCGGCGGTGGCCGGTCGCTGCCGGAGAGCCCCGGTGAGGACCATTCCGATCCCGGCCAGACCGACCACGGAGGCGACGACCCGGCGGCCTCGGGCTCGCAGGGCCAGTGCCAGCAGTGTTCCGGCCAGCACGACCGCGGCGAGGGCCCAGGTCAGACCGCCGCTGGCTTCGCTGCCGCTGAAGCTGACACTGGCTCCGCCGCCGCTGGCTTTCCACCACGGCTGGGCTCCCGCGACCAGACCAAGCAGACCGCCCACGAGCAGCCCACCGAACGCGAGTTGGCGACTGCTCATCCGGGGTGTGCGAAGGTCTGGGCGACCGCGACGGCGCGAACCACCGCTGCCGCCTTGTTCTGCGACTCCTGATCCTCGGTCGCCGGCTGGGAGTCGGCGACGATGCCGCCGCCGGCCTGGACGTACGCGGTGCCGTTCTTCAGCACTGCCGTGCGGATGGCGATCGCTGCGTCCGCGTCACCACCGAAGGCGAAATAGCCCACGATTCCGCCGTACAGGGCTCGACGAGAGACCTCGAGGGAGTCGATGATCTCCATAGCCCGTACCTTCGGCGCGCCGGAAAGCGTGCCAGCCGGGAAGGCGGCCAGCACGGCGTCCAGTGCACTGTGGCCGGGTGCGATCTGCCCGGTGACGGTCGACTCCAGGTGCATGATGTGGCTGTAGCGCCGGACCTCCATGAACTCGACCACCGCGACCGTGCCCGGCCGGCAGACGCGGCCGAGGTCGTTGCGGCCGAGATCGACCAGCATCACGTGCTCGGCGCGCTCCTTGGGGTCGGCGATCAATTCGGCCTCCAGAGCTGCGTCCTCCTCCGGAGTCGTCCCCCTCGGTTTGGACCCGGCGATCGGGTGGGTGACCGCGGTTTCGCCCTTGACCGTGACCAGCGCCTCCGGAGACGAGCCGACGATGTCGAACGGATCTCCCGCCGGGTCGGTGAGCCGCAGCAGGTACATGTAGGGACTGGGGTTGAGCAACCGCAACACGCGATAGATGTCGAGGGCATCGGCGGTGGTGTCCACCTCGAACCGCTGGCTCACCACGATCTGGAAGGCCTCGCCGGCCTTGATCTCCTCGACCGCCGACGCTACCGCCGCCTGGAACGCCTCCGGGCTCCGCTGCCGGCGGATCGGCAGTGTCTCGCCGAAGTCGGCGCCGACCACCGCCGACGGCGTCGGCTGGGCCAGTTCGGAGGTCATCTGCTCGACCCGAGCACGGGCATCTGCGTACGCCTCGTCGACGCGTTCGTCGCTGGCGTCCCAATTGAACGCGTTGGCGATCACCCAGACCTCGCGGTCGTAATGGTCGAGCACCACGAGATCGGAGGCCAGCAAGAAGGCGAGCTCTGGGATGTCGATGTCGTCGGGGTTGCTGTCGGGCAACCGCTCCAGGCGGCGTACGACGTCGTAGCCCAGATAGCCGACCATGCCGGAGGTCAGCGGCGGCCACCCGTCCTCGGTGTCGGCGTCGTCACTACTGCCTTTCGGGCGGTGGGGAGTGTGCAGCAGCCTGAGGGTCTCGCGGAGGGCCTCCAGCGGATCGCCCTCGAGTGGCAGGCCGACGGGCACCTTGCCCTGCCAGGCGACCCGACCCTCGACCTCGGTCAGCACCGCCGCCGAGCGGACGCCGACGAAGGAGTAGCGCGACCACACTCCCTGCTCGGCCGACTCGAGCAGATAGCTGCCGGACCGGCCGGCCGCCAGCTTGAGGTAGAGGCTGATGGCCGTCTCGGCGTCGGCGAGGAGGCGTCGACAGACCGGAATGACTCGTTGGCTCCTCGCCGCCGCGCGGAAGTCCACCAGGCTGGGAACGATCTCGTCGATCACGCTCGGACCCCCGCCCGGAGGCGGGCAAGAGCCGCGTCGGCGCCGAGCAGCACCCGCGCGTCGAAACAGGTGCGGTCTCCGGTGTGGCAAGCCCCGCCTTCCTGGTCGACCTTCACCAGCAGCGTGTCACCGTCGCAGTCAAGACTCACCTCGCGTACCCACTGCCGGTGGCCGCTGGTCTCCCCCTTGACCCACAACTCCTGCCGGCTTCGCGACCAGAACGTCGTACGTCCGGTGGTCAGCGTGGCGTGCAGCGCAACGTCATTCATCCAACCCACCATCAGCACCTCGTGCGTGTCGTACTGCTGGATCACCGCCGCGACCAGCCCGGCGGAGTCGCGCTGGAGAAGATCGGCGATGGCGGGTTCGAGGGTGCCGGTCGGCGACCCGGCACTTCGGGCGTTCGCAGCAGTCACGGGGCCATTGTTCCCGTCGGGACACCCGGACCGCGACCCGGTTGTTCCTTCGAGGTCTGTCCGCGCGAGCTCGAGCGCTGACCGGGCTAACATGGCTCCTCGTGACTTCGTCTGCTGCGAAGGGCTTCGTCAAGAACGAACGCGCCGAGCTATGCGACCTGTTCGACCAGGTCGGCCCCGAACACCCGACGCTGTGTGAGGGATGGCTCACCCACGACCTGGCTGCGCACCTGTGGATCCGCGAGACGGATCCGATCGGGGCTGCCGCGCTGGTGATCAAGCCGTTGTCCGGCCTGGGTGAACGGCGGATGGCCGAGACGAAGCAGCGCTGGTCCTACCCCGAGCTGGTCGACCGGTTTCGGCACGGCCCGGGCCGCTTCTCGGTGTTCAGGGTTCCGGGCGTGGACGAGGGGGCGAACACGATGGAGTTCTTCGTCCATCACGAAGACGTTCGCCGCGCCGGCGAGGCGGCCCAACCTGCTCGTGCGTTGGACGCGGAAGTCGAGGAGTGGATATGGCGGCGTCTCCGGCTGTGGGCCCGCATTGCGTACCGCCGGACGCAGGTCGGAGTGGTGTTGGAGCGCGTCGACGGACCGCGCGAGTCCCGCGGCCCGGGTGAGCCCCAGTCGATTCGAGCCGTTTCCGGCTCCAGCATCGTCACCCTGCTGGGGCGGCCGAGCGAGCTGATGATGTTCGCCAACGGCCGTACCGCGGTCGCCGAGGTGAAGATCATCGGCGAGCCGGACGCGGTGGACGTCCTGCATGCCGCCGACCTCGGGATCTGAGGACCCATCTCCACTTTCTCCTCCACGAAAGTGGGCGCAAACGACGACGACACGCCGGACAACACTGTCGTTGGTGCCCACTTTCCAGGGGATGTGCCCCGGTATCACGTGGCCGCGCTCGGCAGACTGGTCGGATGAGAGTTCCTGGTCGGATGAGAGTTCGCCTGGTCTGGATCGGACTGGTCCTCGCGGCGGTCTCGCTGACGGGATGCGGCGAGCCTTCCCCGACACCGAGCGGGCAGACGCAGACCGCTACCGGCTCAGCCGGCGCAACACCGCGCACGACGGACGGCCGGCCCGTGGGCGATCTGGCGGCCCGAGACGTGGTCACCGGTCTGTCCGTGCCTTGGGGACTACTACCGCTGCGCGACAACTCGATCATCGTCAGCGAGCGCGACACCGGCCGGATCGTGCGGATCGTCGACGGTCGCACCGAGACGCTGACCACGCTGACCACGCTGACCGACGTACGTCCCGGTGGTGAAGGTGGGCTCCTCGGGTTGGCGCTGGCTCCCGACAACAGTCGAGTCTTCGCGTACTTCACCGCGGCGCAAGACAACCGGATCGTCGCGATGTCGTGGGACGGATCCCGCCTCGGCGAGCCGGAGCCGCTGTTCACCGGCATTCCGAAGGGGACCATCCACAACGGCGGACGGATGGCCATCGGGCCCGACGGATATCTCTACGTCGGCACCGGCGAGACCGGTGACAAGTCGCTGGCCCAGGACCGCGACAGCCTCGGCGGGAAGATCTTGCGGCTGACCCTGGATGGAAAGCCGGCGCCGGGGAACCCGTTCGACTCCGCGGTCTGGACCTACGGGCACCGCAACGTACAGGGGTTGGCGTTCGACGACCAGGGACGGCTCTGGGCCAGCGAGTTCGGGCAGAACGCGTGGGACGAACTCAATCTGATCACCGAGGGCGGCAACTACGGCTGGCCCGAGGTCGAGGGACGCGGCATGATCGAGGGCCTGACCGACCCGTTCCTGGTCTGGCGCACCGGGGACGCTTCCCCGTCGGGGCTTGCCTTCTGGCGTGGCGAGCTCTGGATGGCCTCGCTGCGCGGTGCGCGGTTGTGGGAGATCCCGCTCGACGGCGAGCGAGTCGGCGAGCCGGTCGCCCGTTTCACCGGTGACTACGGTCGGCTCCGCTCCGTCGCCCCGACCGGCGACGGGACCGCTCTGCTCCTGGCCACCAACAACACCGACGGTCGTGGTGATCCACGGCAGGGCGACGACCGTATCCTCAGGCTGACCCCCTGAGACTTGACCGCCCGGACCCTCCGGACCCCCGGGACCCTGACCGTCCGGAAAGTGGGCGCTGATGACAGGTTTTTCCGGCGTGTCGCTGTAAGACGGGCTCACTTTCCGCGGGGAGAGCCGGGCCGCCGCGAGCCCTTTGCGCGTCGGACCGCGGCTCAGCTGAGCTCGCGGCTGAAGGCCGGCGTCTCGTTGCCGGCGAGGTCGGCACCGACGAAGCAGAATACGACGGGCAGCCGGGCCGCCGGGACGAAGATCGGGACCCGCCGGAAGCGCTGGTAGCCGTTCTGGTCTTGGCAGTCTGCGGTGGCCGCCGGCCCGACCTTGATCCGGTAGTCCGAGAGCTCCGGCGGGGAGAACACGGGCATCACACGATAGCCCTCATCACTGGCGTTGACCGACAGCCGCGGCGTCCGGGCGGGCGGGGTCAGGTCGCGCTGGAGGACGACGCCGACGACCGTGTCGGTGCTCGGATCGGAAACGCACCAGACGTAGAAGCCTTCCTCGGCGGGCAGCTCGGTGCTGAGCGAGACCGCTTGCGAGCCGGCCCTGGCCGACGAGTCGTACGTCGCGTCGTCGGCGCAGCTGTCGCTGGCCGTCAATCTCGCGACTCCGCTGCGGAGCGTGGTCTGTGCCGGAGTGGTGACCTCGGCCCTGATCTCGTCACTGTCCGCGTTGAGCACGGTCACCCCGGTGCGGACGACGACCCCCGGGCGGGGCAGCGGACACGCGTCGGTCAGCGCGAAGCGCCCGCCGGAGAAGCACCACTCGAGAGCGTCGACGGAAACCGCGTAGCTGGTGTCCGGGACCGTCTCGACACCGGACTCGGTGCGCTCGCATGGCTTGTCCAGCCAGCACTCGCCGCCGCTGGATGCCCTACCCGATGTGGTGTTGATCATGCCGATGACACGATCGGTGCGGTCGAACAGTGGCGACCCTGAACTGCCGCCCCGGATGCCCGGACAGTCGACGGACTGAGCATGGTCGAAGAACCAGCCGAACTCGATCACGCCAACCGGGTTGCCGGTGACGCATCGACCGACTCTCGGTGCGACCTGGCCGACGGGCACCCCGTCGACCGGGACTCCGACATTGGTCGCCGAGCGGCCCGCCGGCAACAAGGCGGCGGGTCGGTAGCTCCGAATACCGCTGTTGGTCAGCTCACCCAGGGTCGCGGAGAGCTCGATCACCGCGATGTCGGTGCCGTTCATGGTCGAGTAGGCGACTCGGCTGGTGGTCACCGACATCGGGGCTGTCCTTCCACCGCGACCGAACGTGACGACCCCGCCGGCCGGCAGGTCCACCGCGACCCTGGTCGGCGGGAGGTTGCGGCTCTGGGTGCAGTGGCCGTTGGTCACCAGGTAGCCGGGACCGTCGGCTGAGTCGGTGTCGATCAGCCACCCGCTGCACGAGGAGTCCTCCCGCACCTGCGCCACCCCGGAGTACCTCACGGACTGCTTGGCGTCGAGTTGGGGCGCCGGGACGGCGGTCGACCCGACCTCGACCGAGAACGGCCACCAGCCGTCCCGCCACAACGTGAAGCCGATGCCGAGCGCCGCGACCAGTACGGCGACGGTGATCGAGCCGAGAGCGACATGCAGGGCGGACGGGCTACGCACAGGGCTCCTCCTGAGGGTCTGGACTCACCCTAGTGACCCAGGGCCCGGCCGGGGAGCCTCACGACCTCTTCGGTGCTGCCCGTCCCGCGCTGCTCGGAAACTGGGCGCGTGTTGCATGTTTGAAAGGATTCAATCTGCTGCTAGCGCCCACTTTCTGGCAGGAGGGCTGGGCGTGGGGCAGCGAGACAGTCAGGCGAGCTTGTCGAGGATGAGCTCGCGGACCCGAGCCGCGTCCGCCTGGCCGCGCAACTGCTTCATCACCGCGCCGATCAAGGCGCCGGCGGCCTGGACCTTGCCGGCCCGGATCTTGCCGGCCACGTCCGGATTGGCGGCGATCGCGGCATCCACGGCCGCCCCGAGAGCCTCCTGGTCGCAGACCACGGCCAGGCCACGGGCGGCCACGACCTCGGCCGGACCGCCCTCGCCGGCGAGCACACCTTCGATCACCTGGCGGGCCAGCTTGTCGTTGACCGTGCCGTCGTTGACCAGTGCTTGGACCTGCGCCACCTGCTCCGGGGTGATCGGTACGTCCGCCAGCTCGACACCAACCTCGTTCGCATACCGCGACACTTCCGTCAGCCACCACTTGCGAGCACTCTGCGGCGACGCGCCGGCAGCCACGGTCGCCTCGATCACGTCGACCGCACCGGCGCTGACCACATCGCGCAACTCGAGCTCGGAGAACCCCCACCGGGACGTGATCCGCTGCAGCCGTTCGGTCGGCGGCTCGGGCAGCGTCGCGCGCAGTTGCTCCACCCACTCCGGGCTGGGTGCCACCGGCACCAGGTCGGGCTCCGGGAAGTAGCGGTAGTCCTCGGCCTGCTCCTTGCTGCGTCCCGGAGTGGTCTGGCCCGTGTCCTCGTGCCAGTGCCGGGTCTCCTGTTTGATGGTCTCGCCGTCTCGAAGCCGGGCCGCCTGCCGGGTGATCTCGTACCGGATCGCCCGCTCCACGCTGCGCAGGGAGTTGACGTTCTTGGTCTCGGTGCGGGTGCCGAGCGGGGCATCCGGCGACGGCCGCAGCGAGATGTTCGCGTCGCAGCGCAACGACCCCTGCTCCATCCGCACGTCGGACACACCGAGCGCGCGCAGCAGGTCGCGCAGCATACCGACGTACGCCCGCGCCACTTCTGGCGCCTTCTCTCCCGCCCCCTCGACCGGCTTGGTGACGATCTCGATCAGTGGCACCCCGGATCGGTTGTAGTCCAGCAGCGAGTGGTCGGCGCCATGGATCCGCCCCGTCGCCCCACCGACGTGCAGCGACTTGCCGGTGTCCTCCTCCATGTGCGCGCGCTCGATCTCGATCCGGTACGTCTTTGCGTCCACGACCACCTCGGTCCAGCCGTTGTAGGCGATGGGCTCGTCGTACTGGGAGATCTGGTAGTTCTTCGGCATGTCCGGATAGAAGTAGTTCTTCCGGGCGAACCGGCACCAGTCCGCGATCGAGCAGTTCAGCGCCAGGCCGATCCGGATCGCCGACTCGATCGCCTTCGCGTTCACGACCGGCATCGAGCCGGGCAGGCCGAGACAGACCGGGCAGGTCTGGGTGTTCGGCTCGGCGCCGAACTCGGTGGAGCAGCCACAGAACATCTTCGAGGCGGTGTTGAGCTCGACGTGGACCTCGAGCCCGAGCACCGGGTCGAAGGCGGCGACCGCCTCCTCGTACGGCAGCACCGGCGCGCTCATTTCGTCACCTCCGGGAGATCGGTGATCTGGTCCAACAGCGGACCGCGCCAGATCGCCGTCAGTTCACGCTCCAGCGCGGCGCCGACCCGGTAGAGGCGATCGTCGGCCAGCGGCGGCGCCATCACCTGGAGACCGACGGGAAGTCCGTCCTCGGGAGCCAGGCCGATCGGGAAGGACGCGCTGGCGTTGCCGGCCAGGTTGGACGGGATGGTGCACAGGTCGTTCATGTACATGGCGAGCGGATCGTCCACTTTCTCTCCGAGCGGGAACGCCGTGACCGGAGTGGACGGTGAGATCAACACGTCGGCCTGCTCGAACGCGGCGGCGAAATCGCGGCTGATCAGCGTGCGCACCTTCTGGGCCTGGCCGTAGTAGGCGTCGTAGTAGCCGCTGGACAGCGCGTACGTCCCGATGATGATCCGGCGCTTCACCTCCGCGCCGAAGCCGGCCTCCCGGGTCAGTGACATCACCTGCTCGGCGCTGTGGGTGCCGTCGTCGCCGACCCGGAGCCCGAACCGCATGGCGTCGAACTTGGCGAGGTTGGATGACGCCTCACTCGGCATGATCAGGTAGTAAGCACCCAGCGCGTACTCGAAGTGCGGGCAGGACACTTCGGTCAGCTCCGCACCCTGCCCGGCGAGCAGTTCGACCGCCTCGGAGAACCGCTGCTCGACCCCGGGCGCGTAGCCCTCGCCGCCGAGCTCACCGACGATGCCGATCCTGAGCCCGGTCACGTCGCCGGACCGGGCGGCCTCGACCACCCTCGGCACCGGGGCGTCGATCGAGGTCGAGTCCATCGGGTCGTGGCCGGCGATCACCTCGTGCAGCAGCGCCGCGTCGAGCACGGTTCGGGCACACGGGCCCGGCTGGTCCAGGCTCGACGCCATGGCGACCAGGCCGTAGCGAGACGTGCCACCGTACGTCGGCTTGACGCCGACGGTGCCGGTCACCGAGGCCGGCTGGCGGATCGAACCGCCGGTGTCGGAGCCGATGGCCAGCGGAGCCTCGAAGGCCGCCAGTGCCGCGGCGGACCCACCGCCCGAGCCGCCGGGGATTCGCGCGGTGTCCCACGGGTTGTGCGTGGCGCCGTAGGCGGAGTTCTCGGTGGATGAGCCCATCGCGAACTCGTCCATGTTGGTCTTGCCGAGGATGACGATGTCGGCGTCGAGCAGCCGCTGGGTGACGGTCGCGTTGTAGGGCGGGACCCAGCCCTGCAGGATCTTCGAGCCGCACGTGGTTGGAGCTCCGGCATAGGTCAGCACGTCCTTGAGCGCCAGCGGCACTCCCGCGAGCGGACCGACCGGTTCGCCCGCCGCGATCTTGGCGTCCACTGCCGCCGCCCGGGCCAGGGCCCGTTCGCCGTCGACGTACAAGAACGCGTGGATCCGGGAGTCGACGTCGGCGATCCGGTCGAGGTGGGCCTGCGCGACCTCGACCGCAGAGGTTTCGCCGGCGGCAATGGCTGCCGCCAGTTCGACGGCGGTGATCCGGATGAGCGGTGGGCCGGTCGAGACGTGCCCTGGGCCGGTCGAAGGGCTGCTCA
>JBBSQJ010000140.1:0-11500 GCA_038257965.1 Propionibacteriales bacterium | reverse complement strand
ATCGAGCGCGAGATAGCTGACTCCCGCGAGATCCAGCGGTTCGATCGTGACGGGGTCGTGGTTCGCGGTGGCGAGCAGCACGCTCAGTTCTGCCGCGACCAGCGCCGCCGACTCACCGGCGTACACCCGATTGCTCGCCGGAGCCAGCAAGATCGCGTACACCCGCCGGAGTCTAGGAGTCGCCTCAGTGGGGCGCGACCGTGGTGGCAGCCGGAGTGTAGTAGCCCTCGTCCTCGGCCCGCTGGAAGCTGGCGCGGACCTCGGCCTCGGCCTGCTCGACCCCGGTCCAGGTAGCGCCCTCGACCGACTTGCCCGGCTCGAGATCCTTGTAGACGGTGAAGAAGTGCTCGATCTCGGTCACCAGGTAGTACCTGATGTCGGCGAGATCGCGCAGGTGGTCACGGCGATGATCGGAGGCGGGCACGCAGACGACCTTGTCGTCGCGACCGGCCTCGTCGGTCATCCGGAACATCGCTATCGCACGGCACTTGATCAGGCAGCCGGGAAAGGTCGGCTCCGAAACCAGCACGAGCGCGTCGAGGGGGTCGCCGTCTTGGCCCAGCGTGCCCTCGACGTAGCCGTAATCGGCCGGGTACTGCGTCGAGGTGAACAACGTACGATCGAGGCGGATCCGGCCCGAACCGTGGTCGACCTCGTACTTGTTCTTCTGACCCTTCGGGATCTCAACGGTCACGTCGAAAGTCAACCCGCTCAACGGATGGCTCGGCTCTGTGCTGGGAGCAGTCATGAGGGGGGCCTCTCCTTAGGATGGGTTCGGCGCCCTCGACCGGGCGGCACACGATGCAGCATAACGCGCAGAAACGGAAGGTCGACAGTTGCGTCTCAGCCGGGTGCTGGTTGCTCTGGTAGCCCTTGTCGTCATCGCGGGGTTGACCACAGGGGTCGTCACCGGCCTCTTCGGCTCCTGGGCCCGAAGCGGCCTGGAGGCGACCGGCCTCTACTCCAGCGGCGGAGCATCGACCCGGGTCCCAGGCGGTTTGGGGATGTCCGGCAGCACGGCGTCGGCGGGCTCGGAGCCCACGGGCGCGACGTCGTCCAGCCCCGCTCCGGCACCGCCCAAGCCAGTGCTGGTGGCCGCCACGCCAGGTGTGAAGCCGGCGGCCGCCGCGGTGACCAAGCTCGTCGACGGCGTGGATCGCAAGGGGGTCAAGGACGCCTTCAGTGGCTCGGTGATCGACGTCGGCACGGGGGCTGTGCTGTATCGCCACAAAGCCACCGCCGGCTACATCCCCGCCTCCACGATGAAGCTCCTCACCTCCGCGGCCGCACTCTCGCTGATCGGTCCCGACCATCGCTTCACCACCAAGGTGGTGTCGGCGAAGACGGGCTCCATCATCCTGGTCGGGGGTGGCGACCCGTACCTCTCCCGCAAGCCACGGGAGGGCCGCGCATCGATCAGCGAGTTGGCCAAGCGGACGGCCGTTGCCTTGAAGTCCGACGGCGTGCGTCAGGTCAGCCTCGGCTATGACGCCACGCTGTTCAAGGGACCGTCCTGGCACCCCACGTGGCCCGCCGCCTACGCCGATCAGGCCACCAGGGTCTCGGCGCTGTGGGTCGACGAGGGCCGGGCGAGCGGGTTCTCCCCCGGTGCCCGGGTGCCCGATCCGCCGGCGGTAGCCGCCAAGGCCCTAGCCGGCGCCCTGAAGAAGCAGGGCATCACGGTGACCGGGACCACGAAGGTGAAGGCTCCGGCCGCCGCCGCTCCGGTCGCGTCGGTGAGTTCACCGCCGGTGGAGCGGATCGTCGAATTGTTGTTGATGGCCAGCGACAATGATGCCGCCGAGGTGATGTTCCGGCAGGCCGCACTGGCCGCTGAGCAGCCCGCGTCGTTCGCCGGCGGGCGCGCGGCGGTGCACGACCGTTTGCAGGAGCTGGGTGTGCTCGACCCGAGTGTGCGGATCGAGGACGGTAGTGGGCTCAGCCGCAAGACCCGAGTGCCGGCCGACTCGATGGCCAAGGTGCTCCGGGTGGCGATGGAGGAAAGGCACCCCGAACTGCGCGGGGTCGTCACCGGACTGCCGGTGGCCGGGGTGGAAGGCAGCCTGCGCTATCGCTTCTACGACGCCGCGACCACGAGCGCTCGCGGACTGGTGCGAGGGAAGACCGGCACGTTGACCAAGGTGCACAGCCTCGCCGGGTTCGTCCGGGCCACCGACGGGTCTTTGCTGGCCTACGCCTTCCTGGTCAACAACCCCAAGAACGAATGGGATTCGGTCGTCTGGTTGGACCGGGTGTCGGCCGCGCTGGCGCGGTGTGGATGCCGGTCCTGAGCGGGAACGTCGAAGGGGGAGACGGCGCTTCGAGAGGGGCCGTGCGTGCGGACCGGGCACGTATTGTTCAGCGCATGAGTTCGAGCATGGTCGACTGGACGCTCGCTTTCACGACGGCGCAGCGACTGATCAAGCCCGGGCCGGAGATCTCGCGTGAGGGCGCGGCGCAAGCTGTGGCCGAGCTCCGCGACGCCGCCGCCCGCGCTGAGGCGTACGTCATCGGTGTCACCGGTCTGGAGACACCCAGCGCGACCGCCCCAGTGCTGGTCATCGACCGGCCCGGCTGGATCCAAGCCAACATCGACGCCTTCCGCACCATCTTGGCCCCCCTGAACGAGAAGGCGGCCGAACGGCTGCAGGATTCACCGTTCGCGGGGCTGGGCGGCCGGATCACCGGCGTCGAGGTCGGAGCGCTGCTCAGCTATCTCGCACCGAAGGTCCTCGGCCAGTTCGATCCGTTCTACCCCGGACCGGCCGGAGTAGCCGACCATCCGGGCGGACGACTGCTGCTGGTCGCTCCGAATGTCGTCGCCGTCGAGCGCGAATTGAAGGTCGACAGTACAGACTTCCGGCTCTGGGTCTGCCTGCACGAGGAGACCCACCGCGTGCAGTTCACCGCGGTGCCGTGGCTGCGCGCGTACCTCAACGCCCAGATCCAGGATGTCGTCGCCAATACCGAACTCGACAGCGCAGCGATGGTGCAGATGTTGCGGGACGGCGTGAAGAAGGTGGCAGAGTCGCTGCGCGGGGAGAGAGAGGTGTCGATCATCGATCTCGTCCAGACTCCGGCCCAGCGCCAGATCGTAGATCGGATCACGGCCGTCATGTCGTTGCTGGAAGGCCACGCCGACGTGGTGATGGACAGCGTCGGTCCCGAGGTGATCGGTTCGGTCGCTGAGATCCGCTCGAAGTTCACGGTGCGGCGACAAGGGCAGGGGCTGGACCGGATCGTCCGCAGGCTGTTGGGGCTCGACGCGAAGATGCGGCAGTACCGCGACGGCGCCGCGTTCTGCCAGACCGTCATCGACGCCGTCGGAATGGATGGCCTCAACCGGGTCTGGACCGGGCCCGAGACGCTGCCCACCCCAGCCGAGATCGCCGACCCGAAGGTGTGGCTGGAGCGCGTGCACGCCGAAACATCCCACGACTGAGAGGTCCGCGCGCTGATGGCCCGACGAGCGCTCGGTCCGGCCGGGCTGCAGTTGGTCAATGCCGTCCACGCCGCCCTGACCCCGGCCGACACCGCTCTCCTGGTCGCCTGTTCCGGAGGCGCCGATTCGCTGGCCCTCGCTGCCGCCGCATCGATCGTCGCGAGTCGTTGGGATCTGCCGCTGACCGCGGCGGTCGTGGATCACAGCCTGCAGGCCGATTCCGCCGCTGTCGCCGCGCACGCCTCGTCGCAGTTGTCGGCGCTCGGTGTGCCCGATGTACACGTGCTCTCGGCATCGATCGGCCGCTCCGATGACGGCCCCGAAGCAGCGGCGCGCAAGGCGCGCTATGCGGTGCTTCGCGTCGAAGCCGACCGATCCTCCTCGACGGTGCTGCTCGGTCACACCCTCGACGACCAGGCCGAGACCGTGTTGTTGGGCCTGGCCCGGGGCTCAGGAATCCGCTCGCTGGCCGGGATGGCGCCGCGGGTCGCGGGTTTCCTGCGTCCCCTGCTGGGACTGCCACGCGCGGTCACCGAGGCCGCGTGCCGCGAGTTCGGCCTGACGCCGTGGCGCGATCCGCACAATGCCGACCCGACGTACGCCCGCAGTCGGGTGCGGCACAGCGTGCTGCCGGTGTTGGAGTCCGAGCTGGGACCCGGCATCGCCGCGGCGCTGGCGCGCACCGCCGAGTTGGCGCGTGACGATGCCGACCTCGTCGACCAACTGGCGGCGGAGGTACAACCGAACGTGCTGGTCGCCGGGGAGCTCGACTGCATGGCGCTGGCCGGCCTGCCGCGCAGCCTGCGTCGTCGCGTCATCCGGAACTGGCTGGAGGTGCAGGGAGGGCGCGATCTGGGTCAGGTGCACGTCGTCGCCGTCGAGGCGCTCGTGGTGGACTGGCACGGTCAGGGCGCCATCGACGTGCCCGGTCTGGCGGTACGACGGGTGGCCGGTCGACTCACCCGGAGCAGGTGAGGACCGCTCGTGCGTGGCGGAGGCCGGCTCGTGCGTTGCGGACGGATCGGCTCGGACTGAATCGGGTTGCGGTGCCGGTGGAGCGACGACGGGGCGGATCGGCGACGACCGGGTGTGGGAACCTTGGCGCGTGGACGACGCGCAGATCTCGGCCGAGCTGACCAGGGTGGTCATCACCAAAGAGCAGATCGATGCCCGGATGGTCGAACTGGCCGCCGAGATCGATCGCGACTACGAGGGCCGCGAGCTGCTCTTGATCGGCGTCCTCAACGGCGCCGTCATGGTGATGGCCGACCTGTCGCGGGCGCTGCGCCGCACGGTCCGGATGGACTGGATGGCCATCTCGTCCTACGGTTCGGGCACCCAGTCCTCCGGTGTGGTTCGGATCCTCAAGGATCTCAACACCGATATCTCCGACATGCACGTGCTGGTGGTCGAAGACATCATCGACACCGGTCTGACACTGTCCTACCTGATCAGCAACCTGCGTAGCCGCAACCCGGCCAGCCTGAAGATCATGACCGCGTTCCGCAAGCCGGAGGCCCAGCAGATCGCCGTCGAGGTGAGCTATGTCGGGTTCGACATCCCGAACGAGTTCGTGGTCGGGTACGGCCTGGACTACGACGGGCACTACCGCAACCTCACCTCGGTGGCCACGCTCGCGCCGCACGTCTACAGCTGAGGCGCCTCACGACCTGTCGGCCACCCCGGTCCACCGCGGAACTCACCGGAATGCGGTCCCTCGAAAGTGGGCGCACGTTGCACTTTGAGGCGTTTCAATATTGCCGTTCGGGCCCACTGTCGAAAGTGCAGGCCGGGCGCCGCGGGGCGGACCGGTCGGACGTCAGGCGATCGTCGGGCCCCGTCCGCCGCGCTCGAGGAACGTCGCGACTAGGGTCAACTTGGCCCTCGACGCTAGCCTTAGCCGAGGAGGGGTCCGCCCTGACCCCACCCCGAAACGTCGACGTGTGCGTATTTGTCCTCTCCTAGGCAGGTCATGAACCTCAAGAAGATCTTCCGCGGACCACTGGTGTGGATCATCCTCGCCGTGATCGCGATCGGCCTGCTGATCGACTTCACCGGTCGTCTGGCGGGTGGCTACAAGCAGGTCCCGACCTCCCAGGTCGTCGCCTTGATCAACGGCAACGACCCGCTTTCCGAGGTCAGGATGATCGACAAGGAGCAGACGATCCAGGTCACCACCAAGGGTGACCCCCAGGAGAAGTTCGAGGCGAGCTGGGTCGGCAACCAGAGCGGGCAGATCATCGATCGGCTGAACCAGCGGGTATCGGACAAGACTCTCGACAGCTGGGTCGGCGAGAACAAGACCCCGGGCTTCATCTCGTCCCTGCTCGGCACCCTGATCCCGTTCATCATCATCGGTGTTCTCTTCTTCTTCCTGCTCAACTCGGTGCAGGGCGGCGGCAGCCGGGTGATGCAGTTCGGCAAGTCCAAGGCCAAGATCGCCAACAAGGACACGCCGAAGACCACCTTCCACGACGTCGCGGGGTGTGACGAGGCAATCGAGGAGCTCGAGGAGATCAAGGAGTTCTTGGCCGAGCCGGCCAAGTTCCAGGCCGTCGGAGCGAAGATTCCGAAGGGCGTGTTGCTCTACGGCCAGCCCGGCACGGGCAAGACGCTGCTGGCCCGGGCGGTGGCCGGCGAGGCCGGGGTCCCGTTCTTCTCGATCTCCGGTTCCGACTTCGTCGAGATGTTCGTCGGTGTCGGCGCGTCCCGGGTCCGCGACCTGTTCGAGCAGGCGAAGGAGAATGCGCCGGCGATCGTCTTCATCGACGAGATCGACGCCGTCGGGCGGCACCGCGGTGCCGGGATGGGCGGTGGCCACGACGAGCGGGAGCAGACCCTCAACCAGCTGCTGGTGGAGATGGACGGCTTCGATGTCCGAGGCGGTGTGATTCTCATCGCCGCGACCAACCGGCCGGATGTGCTCGACCCCGCCCTGCTGCGACCGGGACGCTTCGACCGCCAGATCGCGGTCGACACTCCCGACCTCAGAGGCCGCTTCCAGATCCTCAAGGTGCACGCCGAAGGCAAGCCGATGGCAACCGACGTCGACCTGGAGAGCGTCGCCCGGCGCACCCCCGGCTTCACCGGTGCCGACTTGGCCAACGTGCTCAACGAGGCGGCGTTGCTGACCGCGCGGCAGAACGCCCGCCAGATCACCGACGGCTTCTTGGACGAGGCGATCGACCGTGTCGTCGCCGGCCCGCAGAAGCGCAGCCGGTTGATGAACGAGAAGGAGAAGCTGGTCACCGCGTACCACGAAGGTGGCCATGCCCTGGTCGCAGCGGCTCTGCCCGGCACCGATCCCGTGCAGAAGGTGACGATCCTTCCTCGCGGCCGGGCGCTGGGCTACACGATGGTGCTGCCGGAGAACGACAAGTACTCCAACACCAGGTCGGAGTTGCTCGACCAGCTCGCGTACATGATGGGCGGGCGGGCAGCTGAGGAACTGGTCTTCCACGACCCCACGACCGGCGCGAGCAATGATATCGAGAAGGCCACCAACGTGGCCCGGGCGATGGTCACCCAGTACGGCATGACTGAGCGGCTGGGCGCCATCAAGCTCGGCTCCGGCGATGCCGAACCATTCCTGGGCCGCGACTTCGGACACCAGCGGGACTACTCCGAGGACATCGCCGCGATCGTCGACGAAGAGGTCTCCAAGCTCATCACCAACGCCCACCAGGAAGCGTTCGACATCCTCACCGAGAACCGCGATGTGCTGGACGACCTCGTCCGAGCGCTGTTCGAACGGGAGACGCTGGACCGCCAGGCGGTCGCGGAAGTCTTCACGCCACTGCGGCACTGGCCGAAGCGTCCGGCCTGGACCGGCTCGGACAGCCGGGTTCCGTCGAAGCTGCCGCCGGTGACACCGCCGCCGCCCGCGGTGCAGGCGACCAACGGCCATCACGCGCTCAACGGTTCGGGCTCGAACGGTTCGGGCAACGGCCATCATCCGGGTGGCGCGGCGTTGCCGCCTGGTGGTGCCCCGGTCCCGCCGGGCCACTTTCCGACGCCGCCGCAACCCCCGTCGGGCGAGGCACCCGGTCCCGGCGGAGTGCCAGTTCCGGGTGGGC
The DNA here is from genome assembly GCA_038257965.1 of Propionibacteriales bacterium. Classification (GTDB taxonomy): domain Bacteria; phylum Actinomycetota; class Actinomycetes; order Propionibacteriales; family Propionibacteriaceae; genus Microlunatus. The sequence continues at coordinate 3,982 of JBBSQJ010000140.1, read as the reverse complement.
AGCCGACTCCGCCCTCGACCGGTCCGCAGTCGGGGCCGCTGGATCCGAACCGTCCCGAGACCTGGCCGCCACCCGCGCCACCAGCGGGGCCGTACTCCGGGGGCGCCGCTCCCGGTCAGCCCGGCGCCGGCCCCTCGCTCGGAGGCGATCCCGACGACGCCGTCCAGCCCCCTCGCGGACCCGACTTTCGATGACGCTGGATCGGTTGGTCCTGCCTGCCCCGGTCGGTGAGTTCGACCACGATCGGATCGCCGCTGCGGTGCGGGAGATCTTGATCGGCATCGGTGAGGATCCCGACCGCGACGGTTTGCGGGACACCCCGGCTCGAGTGGCCCGGACGTATGAGGAGATGTTCGTCGGTCTGCGGCAAGACCCACGAGACGTGCTGGCGACCACGTTCGACCTCGGTCACGACGAGTTCGTGCTGGTCCGCGACATCGAGGTGTGGAGCTGTTGCGAGCACCATCTGGTGCCGTTCACCGGAGTGGCCCACGTCGGATACATCCCGAACGAGGATGGGCGGATCACCGGGTTGAGCAAGTTGGCTCGGCTGGTTGACGTCTACGCCAAGCGACCACAGGTGCAGGAGCGGCTGACCACGCAGGTCGCGGATGCTCTGGTGGCCTCACTCGAACCGCGTGGGGCGATCGTCGTTTTCGAGTGCGAGCACCTGTGCATGACGATGCGGGGGGTTCGCAAACCCGGTTCCAAGACGGTGACCAGCGCCGTACGCGGGCAGTTGCTGAACGCGGCAACCCGTGCCGAGGCGATGAGCCTCATCCTGCGAGGCTGAAGCTCTCCGAGCAGGTTTGCCACTACCGTTGGCCCGGTGCAACTGGACCAGAGCGTGACCGGCCTCCCGTCGCCGGGTAGGACCGTCGTGATGGGTGTGGTCAATGTCACGCCGGACTCGTTCTCCGACGGTGGGGAGTTCCTCGAGCCCGATGTGGCGATCGGTCACGGTCTGCAGTTGCTCGCCGAAGGCGCCGACATCATCGATGTCGGTGGGGAGTCCACCCGACCTGGTGCGCTGCGGCCCACGACCGAGGTGGAGTTGGAGCGCGTCTTACCGGTCATCCGGGCCCTGGCGCAGACGGGCGCGTTCGTCAGCATCGACACGATGCGCCCCGTGGTGGCGGTCGCGGCGATCGAGGCGGGCGCCCGGCTGGTCAACGACGTGTCCGGCGGCCGGGCCGAGCCGGAACTGCTTCGCGTGGTTGCAGCCGCCGGGCTGGCCTACGTCTGCATGCATTGGCGCGGGCACTCCGCGGACATGCAAAGCCGGACGATGTACGTCGACGTCGTCTCGGACGTGATCGGGGAGCTTCGAGCCCAACTGGATGCCTGCGTCGATGCCGGGATCGCCGGCGACCGACTGGTCGTCGACCCTGGTCTGGGGTTCGCCAAGACCGGCGATCACAACTGGACCCTCTTGCAGCGGCTCCACGAGTTGGACGCGCTGGGGCTACCAGTGCTGGTCGGCGCATCTCGCAAGCGGTTCCTCGGCACTCTGCTCGCGGCGCCCGACGGAACTCCGAGGCCGGCCAGGGAGCGAGACGACGCCTCCGCCGCCCTGACCGCTCTGCTGGCCGAGCGCGGTGTCTGGGGCGTCCGCGTCCACACCGTGCGTGCCAGTCGAGACGCCATCGACACGGTGACTCGCTTCACCTCCCGTGGGCAGGCGTCGCCGTGCGGAGCGCCTGAGGTATAGGTGTGCGAACCTTGGATGCTGGGCAAGCGTCGGGTAGCGGAGCGGGCGCGAGCCCGGTCAACTCGGGGGGGAGAGTCTGAAGGCGCGCAGCGGGCGCGAGCCCGGTCACCTCGTGGGCGAGCGTCGGGTAGCGGAGCGGGCGCGAGCCCGGTCACCTCGTGGGCGAGCGTCGGGTAGCGGAGCGTCCGGCTCTGATTTTGGACTGAGCGAGCGGCCCGACCGGGATTGCGGCAGCGGGATCGAGCCTGTTGGCTGTGAGCGATGGAGAAAGACAGAGTCTGAAGGCGCGCAGCGGGCGCGAGCCCGGTCAACTCGTGCGATCTGGCTCACAGTTCATGCACGGGAAATGCTCAGTTCTGCTTTGGTCGATTCCGATAGGGTTCGGTGGAATCGTCAGGCTGGAAAGCCTGTTCTCAGCGGTGATGCGCTGGCCCGATACTGCGAGGTGAGATCCGTCGATGACGAGCGAGCCTGACGTGGCTGTCACGTCGTTGCCGCTGGTCAGCGCGTCGGTTCCGATTCCAGTGGACCGGATCAGGGTGGTCGGCATCACCGCTCGCGGGCACCATGGCGTATTCGACCACGAGCGCGCTGACGGTCAGGATTTCGTTGTCGACGTCACGCTCGAGATGGATCTGGGCGCTGCCGCCGACAGCGACGATCTGAGCGACACCGTCGACTACGGTGGTCTCGCGGCGGCGGTGGCGGCCGACATCGAGGGAGAGCCGCTCAACCTCATCGAGGCGCTCGCCGCACGGATCGCCGACACCTGTCTGCGCATCGAGCACGTGACGTGTGCAGAAGTGACCGTGCACAAACCGCAGGCACCGATGCCCGTACGGGTCGCCGATGTCGCCGTCACACTCGTCCGGCGTCGACCGGACCGCCCCGATCTTGCACGAGATGGAGAGATCTGATGAGCAGTCCCAATCCTTATGCCATCGACGCAGACACCCTGAGTGGGATGAAGCCGTTACGCAAGGTCGTCTACTCCGTGGGCTCCAATCTCGGTGACCGGCTGGGCAATCTCCAAGGCGCCGTGGATGCGATCAGCGATACCCCCGACATCATCGTGGTCGACGTCTCGTCGGTGTACGAGACCGAACCGGTCGGCGTGGACGACAGGCACGGCCCGTTCCTGAACCTCGTCATCGTGGCGGAGACCACGCTCGAGCCACGCACGCTGCTCGAGCGGGCTCTGGCGATCGAAGACGCATTCGGTCGTCAGCGAACCGGCACGGAGCGCTGGGAGCCCCGAACGCTGGATGTCGATCTGATCCTGGTCGGCAATACCGTGAAGGAGAAGCCGGACCTGACGCTTCCCCATCCGCTCGCGCACGAGCGCGGTTTCGTTCTGATCCCCTGGGCCGAGATCGACCCGAGGGGTGACCTGCCGGGCAAGGGGGCGGTTGCCGACCTGGCTGCCGCGGTGGGCGACGAGGGGGTCGTCCGGCGCGACGATCTCGCCGTCGATCGCGACTGACACCGTTGGCTTCGACTGGAAAGCCGCCCCAGCCGCCTCCCGGCGCGATCACCACGACGCCGCGGATGGCTCTCGTCACGGCGGCGTTGACCGGAGCCGGTGCCGGCTGGCTGATCGTCGTCATCGCGAATGCATTCGACCTGATCCCGCCCCGAATCCCGTGGACCGCGCCGATCGCGTTGTTCCTGATCGCTGCGCTGGTGGGTGTGTTGGCGTACACCACTCACCAGCGCATCCAGGTCCGCCGCCAGCGCGTCGATCCGCAGCGGGCCGTGGCGTTCCTGGTCCTCGGCAAGGCGGCAGCGCTGGCGGGTGCCCTGGTGGCGGGCGGTTATCTCGCGTACGGACTCATGTTCGTGACCCGCTATGCCGCCGATGCTCCGCGCGACAGGGTGATCAAGTCCGCGGTCGCGGTCGTCGCGGGGATCTCGATGTGCATCGCCGGCCTACTCCTCGAACGCTCCTGCAAGGTCCCCGACATCGGCGATCAGGACGAGGATCAGGACGAGGACGATCAGGACGACCATTCGAAAAGTGGGCGCTAGGCGCACTCCTGCCCGGCGTGTCGTTGTCACAAGCGCCCACTTTCTCGGGCTGGGCTGTTCGAGCACGCGGTCCCGAAATGCCGGGTACGGGCCGTCAGCGGTTCTAGGTGGCTGGTGTTTTTCGCGTGGCGTTGACCGGGGTTCCGGGTTGGGCCTTGGAGGATGGTCGGAGTCCGTCTGAGGGGTGTGTTGATGACGCTGGGGATGACGCCGACGCAGGGTGATCTGTTTCGGTCGACGGTT
>JBBSQJ010000139.1:0-11527 GCA_038257965.1 Propionibacteriales bacterium | reverse complement strand
GAATGCAGCACGACATGCGCGCCGTGCTCCAGCGGACGCTGTAGCAGGGGCGTCGCAAAGGTGTTGTCCACCACCATCGTTGTCCGGTCGGTGATGGCGGCGCCGATCGTGTGCAGGTCGGCCACTTCGATGGCTGGGTTCGTGGGGGACTCGAGCCACACCAGATCGGCCCCGTCGGCCGCGCCGAGAACGGCTGTCGTGTCGGCGACGTCCACCCGACGCACCGTGACCCCGTCGGCTTCGACCCGCTCGTCCACGGCGGTGGAGACACCGAGATAGCAGTTGGTGGGTAGCACGATGGTGCCGCCGCGCGGAAGCAGCTCCAAGGCGGCGTACGCGGCCGCCATCCCGGAGGCGAAGGTCAAGGCCTGTCCGCCCTCCAGAGCCCCGATCGCCGACTCCAGCGCGGTCCAGGTCGGATTGCCGTAGCGGCCGTAGCCGACGGTGGCGCTGGGATCGGCGGCGCCGACATAGGTGGAGGCGAAGACCACTGGTGGGTTGAACGGAGCGTCGACGACGCGAGTGGGTCGACCGGCCGTGACGGCAAGGGTGTCGGGGTGCGTGCGATGATCCGACTGCACGCGATGATCGGAGTGTTCGGGTGGCATACGGGCCATTCTTCCTGTCCGTCCAGGTAGGGTCGGGACCCGATGACTGATCTATCGAACGACCCTGCCTCTGAGTCGGACCGAAGCCGGCGCACCCGGGTGGCCGTGGTGTTCGGCGGTGTCAGCGGCGAACACGGCGTCTCCTGTCTGACGGCGGCCGGTGTCGTCGGTGCGATCGATCCGGAGCGTTATGACGTCGTGGGTCTGGGCATCACCCCGTCCGGTCGTTGGGTCGTGCTCGACCCGGCCGCTATCAGCCGGCTTCGGGTGAGCGACGGGCAGCTCCCGGTGCTGCCGGCGAATGCGGCGGACGCGATGCTGCTGCGCGGTGAGTCGGGCTCGGACCTCGCCGTCCACGAGTCCGGCGCGTTGACCGCGCTGGGGCCGGTGGACGTCGCGTTCGCGCTGCTGCACGGCCCGTTCGGCGAAGACGGCACGATCCAGGGACTGTTCGAGATGATGGGCACGCGCTACGTCGGCGCCGGCGTGCTAGCCAGTGCCGTGGGGATGGACAAGCACTACATGAAACTGGTGCTGGCCGCGTCCGGCCTGCCGGTGGGCCCGTTCGTCCCCGTCACGCCCGCAGAGTGGCGGCGCGATCGCGCCGCCTGCGTGGAAGCGGTCGACGCGATGCACTACCCGGTGTATGTGAAACCTGCCCGGGGTGGTTCCAGCCTTGGCATCTCGCGGGTGGAGTCGAGTGAGGACTTGGTGGCTGCGGTCGAGTTCGCGCAGCGCTACGACCCGAAGGTCATCGTGGAAGAGGGCTTCGTCGACGCTCGCGAGCTCGAGTGCGGGGTCCTCGGCGGGATCGGCGATGCCGAGCCGCAGGCCAGCGAGCTCGCCGAGATCCGGGTCCACAACGAATCGGGCTTCTACGATTTCGACGCCAAATACCTTCCCGAGGAACAGGTCCGACTCGACGTGCCCGCTCAGGTCGAGTCGAGGATCGCCGACGAGGTCAGGTCACTGGCGGTCAAGACGTTCGTGGCCATCGGGTGCGAAGGTCTGGCCCGGGTCGACGTCTTCTTGACCCGTGAGCTGCGCGTCGTGATCAACGAGATCAACACCATGCCGGGCTTCACCGCCCACTCGATGTTTCCGCGGATGTGGGCCGCGAGCGGGATGGACTACCCGGCCCTGGTCGACCATCTTCTCCGGCTGGGTCTGGAGCGGCCCGTCGGCCTCCGCTGAGCCCCGACTGCTGCCCTGCGACAGGCTCAGCGTGCGACAGGCTCAGCCCCTTCGACAGGCTCAGGGCGCATCAGCTGAGGCGTCGCCGATGGCGAGTTCTCGGCGCCGGCCGCGCGAGCATAGAAACCTAGATGTGGACGACCGGGCAGGTCACCGTGCGGGTGATGCCGGGCACGTTCTGCACCCTGGCCACGACGAGTTGACCCAGCTCGTCGACGCTGGACGCTTCCGCGCGCACGATCACGTCGTACGGACCGGTGACGTCCTCGGCCAGGGTCACGCCCTGAATGGCGCCGATCGCGCTGGCGACCTCGGCAGCCTTACCGACGTTGGTCTGAACCAAGATGTACGCCTGAACGACCATTCGCTGCGTCCCCTCATGTGCCTTGGCGACGCGGAGTGCGCCTCGGGCGAGACACGCGAAGGGCCGTCAGGACCACCGCGTACGCTCGCCGTCGTGCGTCACGCTACAGGTTCGCTCCGATGCTGTCTGCATGCCCTCCGCTCGGAGTGGTGCAGCGATCGGATCGCCTCGTGAGCCAGTCGGACTCGGGGCTCACCCTTGCCGAGGTCGGCGAGTTCTCGCTGATCGAGTCCATCACCAGCGGTCTGCCGCCGAGCGATCGGGTGGTCCTGGGTCCGGGTGACGACGCGGCGGCAGTCCGGCTGGACTCACCCGTCCTGACCTCCATCGACGTGCTCGTCGAAGGGGTGCACTTTCGCCGCGAGTGGTGCGACGCGCGCAGTGTCGGTCGTAAGGCCGTGGCAGTCAACGTCGCGGATATCGAGGCGATGGGGGCGACCGCGTACGCGATCGTGGTCGGCTTCTCCGCACCGCCCGACCTGCCCGCTGAGTGGGTACTGGAGTTCGCCAACGGTCTTCGCGACGAGGCGGCTCGGGCGGGGGTGAGCCTGGTTGGCGGCGACCTGACGCGTGCCCGGGACATCACGGTAGCCGTGACGGTGCTGGGTTCCGCGCCGGGCGGGCGGCTGGTCCTCAGGTCGGGGGCACGTCCCGGCGATGTGGTCGCGATCATCGGGCGTACGGGCTGGGCGTCGGCGGGACTCACCGTGCTGGGTCGCGGATTCCGTTCGCCTCGGGCCGTCGTCGAGGCCTATCGCGTGCCGGAGGTGCCGTACGGCGCGGGCGCCGTCGCGGCCGAGGCCGGGGCGACGGCGATGATCGACGTCTCCGACGGGCTGCTGGCCGATCTCGCCCATGTCGCCGAGGCCTCCGAGGTCACGATCGACCTGCGGCGAGATGCCTTCGAGGTTCCCGAGCCGCTGCGCGTAGTCGGCGCGGCGACGGGGACGGATCCGTACGCCATGATCCTCGCCGGGGGCGAGGACCACGCCCTGGCCGCGACCTTCCCGACCGGCGCGGTGCTTCCTTCGGACTGGCGAATCGTGGGCTCGGTACGGGCGGCCGACGGCGGATCCCAGGTGCTACTGGACGGCTCGCCGTGGGACGGATCGAGCGGATGGGACCACTTCGGTGCCGGGCAGCGAGGCAGTCGATGAGCGACCTGCCCACCGCGCGCGTGCTGACCATCGCCGGGTCAGACTCCGGGGGAGGCGCGGGCATCCAGGCCGACCTCAAGACGATGTTGGCCCATGGAGTGCACGGGATGACCGTGCTGACCGCGATCACCGCACAGAACTCGGTCGGCGTGCAGGGCGTCTGGCAACTGCCGCTCGAAGCGATCGCGGGTCAGTACCGCAGTGTGGTCGACGACATCGGCGTCGACGCGATCAAGATCGGCATGCTCGGCAGCGCAGAGGTCGTGGACTGCATCGTCGAATGTCTGAGCGGTGCGGACGTGCCCGTGGTCTTGGATCCCGTCTCGATCAGCAAGCACGGGGACCGATTGCTGCAGGCGTCCGCCGTGGTCGCGCTGCGGGACCGTCTGGTGCCGCTGGCAACCGTGATCACCCCCAACCTGCCCGAGGCAGAGTTGCTGACCGGAATCGCCGTGGACAGCAGCGATCGGGAGGTGATCGAGCCGGAAGACCTGGCCCGCCGCCTGCTGGGCCTGGGCCCGCGCTGGGTGCTGGTCAAGGGTGGGCACCGAGCCGGGGACCCGATCGACGTGCTGCTCGGGAGCGACGACGAGGGTCCCCGGACATATCCGGGCGAGCGGATCGACACGCCCCACACACACGGCACCGGTTGTACGCTCGCGTCCGCTCTGACCTGCCGCCTCGCGCTGGGCGACTCGGTGCCCGAGGCGGTCGAGTCGGCAAAGGCGTACGTCACGGGTGCGATCCGCGGCGGTTTCGCCCTGGGTGCGGGGATCGGCCCGACCGATCACCTCTGGCGCCTCCGCCCGTACTTGAACTCCTGACACCCCCTCGACCCACCAGCCCCCGACGACCGACCCTTCCCCGGGAAAGTGGGCGTTTGTGACAGTTTCACGCGGCGTGTCGTTTTCACTAGCGCCCACTTTCTGCGGAACGAGGGGAGGCCGGCACGGTCTTGGCCCGCTCCGCGGCGTGGAGTCGACGCCGCGACGGCCGTGATCTTGTAACCTCGCCTCTATGGCGACCCGCGCGTCTTCCCCACCGCGGTCTCGTAGCAACCCGGGCACGTCCGGGTCTAGCCCGCGGTCGTCCGGAAGCAAGAAGAGCTCAACCCGACCTGCCCACAATTCTGTTTCGAGCGCACAGTCCGGATCGGGCTCGCGCTCCGGGAACGGTTCGGGGTCACCCCGGCGCAAGTCACCCCAGCGCAGGTCACCCCAGCGAAAGTCCGGGCAGCGCCGAGGAGCGTCGAAGTCCCGCGGCGGCCGCCGTCCGGCTCGCAGGCCGGTCTTCGCTCGCGTCGGGCATGGTCTCCGTTCGGGCTGGTTCGGGCTGGCCCATGCGCTGGGCGGCGCCACCCGTGGTATGGGTGGCGGTGATCGTGATCTTGCTCCCGACCTTCGTCGAGACGGCGTCGGATTGTTCCTGGTCGGTTGCGCGATCGTCGTCGGTGCCGAGTTCTGGTTCGGGCTGCCCGGCCCGGTCGGCAACGCGATCAAGATCGCCATCTCGAGCGTTATCGGCACGCTGAGTTACGTCGCGCCGATCTTCCTGCTCGGCATGGCGTGGCGCACGATGCGACATCCGGACCACAACGGGCCCGGCGGGCGTCAGCTCGTCGGTTGGAGTGCCGTCTGCATCGGGCTGCTCGGCTTGATCAACATCGCTCAGGGGCTGCCGCGTACGAACGATCCCCAAGCACTTCGCCAGGCCGGAGGGATCATCGGCTACATCGCGTCGAGCCTGCTGTCCGACCTGCTGTCGGTCTACGTCGCCGTGCCGCTGCTGGTCCTGCTGTTGATCTTCGGCATCGTCGTCGTGGTCGGGATCCCGCTGTACCAGATTCCCGAACGGATTCGCGCCGTGCGTGATCGCCTCCGTCCCGAGCGCACGGTGTTGGAGGGAGAGGTCGTCGGCCCGCTCGGCCAGATCGGTGTCGACCGGGCATACGACTCGCCGGTCGTCCGCGATGAGCCGGCCGAGCTGGAAGCCGGGCCCGACTGGGTGGAACCGGAGCCGATGATCGGTCTGCAGCGAGACGACGACGCGCGTCCGGTCACCGCAGGTCTGCCGCCTACCGCGACCGGCAAGAACCGCGGCATCGGAAAGGCCGCAGACGCAGGCGAGATCCTCGAGCCGCCGCCGCACACACCGATCCCGCAACGGGTCGAACAGCTCCAACTCTCCGGCGACGTGCAGTACATGCTGCCGGACTCCGAAGTCCTCAAGCAGGGCAGCGTCCACAAGACGCGGACGACCGCCTCCGATGCCGTCGTCGGACGGTTGACCGAGGTGTTGCGGCAGTTCGAGATCGACGCGAGCGTCACCGGATACACCCGCGGCCCGACCGTAACTCGCTACGAGGTCCAGCTCGGTCCGGCTGTGAAGGTCGAGAAGGTCACCGCGCTCAGCCGCAACATCGCGTACGCGGTCGCCAGCGCCGACGTGCGGATCCTGTCGCCCATTCCGGGCAAGTCGGCGATCGGGATCGAGATCCCCAACACCGACAAGGAGGTTGTCTCCCTCGGTGATGTGTTGCGCTCGCCGTCGGCGAGGAACGATCATCACCCGATGACAGTCGGCCTCGGCAAGGACGTCGAGGGCGGGTTCGTGGTTGCGACCCTGGCGAAGATGCCTCACCTGCTGGTCGCGGGTGCAACCGGCTCCGGCAAGTCGAGTTTCGTCAACTCGATGATCACGTCGGTTCTGATGCGGTCCACCCCCGACGAGGTGCGGATGATGCTGGTCGATCCGAAACGGGTCGAGCTCACCGCGTACGAGGGCGTCCCACACCTGGTGACACCGATCATCACCCAGCCCAAGAAGGCTGCCGAAGCGCTGCAGTGGGTGGTCCGGGAGATGGACCTGCGCTACGACGACCTCGCGGCGTTCGGATTCCGCCACGTAGACGACTTCAACAAGGCCGTGCGCACCGGCTCGATCAAACCACCCGAGGGTTCGGAACGGGTGCTCGCGCCCTATCCCTACCTGCTGGTGATCGTGGACGAGCTCGCCGACTTGATGATGGTGGCCCCGCGTGATGTCGAGGACTCGATCGTGCGGATCACCCAGCTGGCTCGGGCCGCCGGGATCCATCTCGTGCTGGCGACGCAACGGCCCAGCACAGACGTGGTCACCGGCCTGATCAAGGCCAACGTGCCGAGCCGGCTGTCCTTCGCGACCTCGTCGATGACGGATTCCAGGGTGATCTTGGACCAACCGGGTGCGGAGAAGCTGGTCGGCCAGGGCGACGGACTGTTCCTCCCGATGGGCTCCTCGAAAGCGATCCGGATCCAGAGCGCGTGGGTGACCGAGGCCGAGATCCGCAAGGTCGTCCGCCATGTCACCGAGCAGCTCAAGCCCGACTACCGCGAGGACGTCACCGCAGTGCCGGAGTCGGCCACCAAGGTGGCCGAGGACATCGGCGACGATCTAGACCTGGTACTGCAGGCCGTCGAGCTCGTCGTCACCCTGCAACTCGGCTCCACATCGATGCTGCAGCGCAAGCTGCGGGTCGGCTTCGCCAAGGCTGGTCGGCTGATGGACATCCTCGAGACCCGAGGAGTGGTCGGGCCCTCCGAGGGCTCCAAACCCCGTGAGGTGCTGGTCATGCCCGACGCCCTCGACGACGTGATGGGGAACCTCCGGCTCGGCTAGCCGGGGAGATGTGCCACCGAACCGGAAGTCACGCCAGGGTCTGCGAGGCGCGGAGTTGGCGCGAGCGGGCCTATACAGTGAGGTGGTGCTCACGCCGGTCCACCTCGTCAGCCTCGGTTGCGCTCGCAACGAGGTCGACTCCGAGGAGCTCGCTGCCCGGCTCGAGGACGGCGGCTTCACCCTCGTCGACGACCCGGCGCAGGCGAGCGCGGTGATGGTGAACACCTGTGGCTTCGTCGAGGCGGCGAAGAAGGACTCGGTGGACACGCTGCTGGCCGCGGCCGACCTGAAGTCGGACGAACCGGGTTCGGCGGGAGTCCAGGCCGTCGTCGCGGTCGGCTGCCTCGCCGAGCGCTACGGCCAGGAACTCGCCGAGGCGCTGCCGGAGGCCGACGCGGTGCTCGGTTTCGACAGTTACCCCGACATCGCCCACCGGTTGCAGGCGATCCTGGCCGGTGATCGTCCCACGTCTCACGTGCCCCGCGACCGCCGCAAGCTCCTCCCGGTGACCCCGATCGCTCGCCAGGCCGCGTCCGCGCACGTCGCCATTCCCGGTCACCGCACACCGAGCTCCCGACCGACGGAGGAGTTGCCCGCCGGCGTCGCCCCGGCCAGCGGACCGCGCACGCACAGGCGCCGATTCGCCGGCGGTCCGACGGCGCCGTTGAAGATCGCGTCCGGCTGCGACCGGCGCTGCACCTTCTGCGCGATCCCGGCGTTTCGGGGTTCCTACATCTCCCGCCCGCCGGTCGAGGTCGTGGCCGAGGCGCACTGGCTGGCCGAGCAGGGGGTCCGGGACCTGTTCTTGGTGAGCGAGAACACCTCCTCCTACGGAAAGGACCTCGCCGACCTCAAGGCCTTGGAGAAGTTGCTGCTCGAGCTCAACCGGGTGGATGGCATCGACTGGGTGCGGGTCTCCTACCTGCAGCCGGCCGAGATGCGACCGAGTCTTATCACGGCCATGGCCGGCGGCGAGAAGGTCGTGCCGTATTTCGACCTGTCCTTCCAGCACGCCTCCGGCTCGGTGCTGCGGCGGATGCGCCGATTCGGCGACGCCGACTCCTTCCTCACCCTGATCGAGTCGATCCGAGCCCAGGCACCGACAGCCGGGATCCGGAGCAACGTCATCTGCGGCTTCCCGGGAGAGACCACGGACGACGTCGAGGTGCTGCGGCAGTTCCTGGAGGCGGCTCGGTTGGATGCGGTCGGAGTCTTCGGATACTCCGACGAAGACGGCACCGAGGCGGCCAGGCTCGGCAATCAGATCTCCCACGACGAGATAGAGGCGCGTCGGTCCGCGGTCGCCGACCTGGCCGAGGAGCTCATGTCGCAACGGGCCGAGGACCGGATCGGCGAGCGGGTCCGGGTCCTGGTCGAGCAACACGGGAGCGACCAGACGGTCGGAATCGGGCGCTCGGCCCATCAGGGCCCGGAGGTCGACGGCAGTACCGAACTGCTCGGCGCCGCGCACCCGATCGGGGAGCTGGTTGACGCGGTCGTGGTCGGAGCGGTCGGCGCCGATCTGCTGGCCGACCCGATCCGAGACGGAGTGTCGTGAGCACGCCGCCATCGAGTTCGCCCGAGCCCGAGGCCGAGACGACGCCGTGGAACGTGCCGAACGCCCTCACCGCCGTTCGGCTGGTCCTCGTCCCGGTGTTCGCGTGGATGCTACTGGCCCATCCGACCGGAACCGGCTGGGAGCTGGCTACGGCGGCGGTCTTCACGGTGGCGATCCTCACCGACTTCCTGGACGGCCACCTGGCGCGCAAACACAACATCGTCACCAAGTTCGGCAAGCTGGCCGATCCGATCGCCGACAAAGCGCTGACTGGGATGGCGTTCGTCGGGCTGTCGATCAACGGCGAGCTGTGGTGGTGGGTGACCATCCTGATCCTGATCCGCGAGTGGGGAATCACGCTCCTTCGATTCCTGGTCTTGAAGTACGGGGTGATGTCGGCCAACCGCGGCGGCAAGCTCAAGACAGTGACCCAGGCTGTCGCGGTGATCCTTTACCTTCTGCCGCTTCCCGGCTGGGCCGAGCCGGTCGCCTGGGTGGTGATGGGTTTGGCGTTCGCGCTGACCATCGTCACCGGGCTCGACTACCTGTGGGCCGCCTGGAAACTGCGCCGCGACGCGCTGCGGACCTCCATCGACTGAGGCATCCCCGACCGTGGACGTTCACGTCGCTGCTCGTCTCGTCGTCGAGGCGCTGATCGAGTGCGAAGAATCACTGGCCACCGCCGAGTCGCTGACCGGCGGTTGGATCGGCATGGCGCTGACCGGTGTCCCGGGCGCGTCGGCGGTCTATCGAGGCGGCCTGATCACGTACGCGACTGAGCTCAAGGCCACCCTGGCCGGAGTCAGCGTCGACACGCTGAATCGCGACGGACCGGTCGCGGGCACGACCGCCGGCGAGCTCGCAGCCGGTGCCGCTCGGCGCTGCGGTGCCGACTGGGGTCTGGCCGTGACCGGGGTTGCCGGGCCCGATTCGCAAGACGGTCATCCAGTGGGACAGGTATTCGTCGGACTGATCGGTCCCGGACAGGTGGCCGCCGTACGCGAACTGGCCCTGCGCGGGACACGGGCGGAGATCCGGGAGCAGACGGTACTCGGCGCTTTGACGGCACTGCTCGAGGCGCTGACCTCCTGATCCGAGCGGTGTGCCGCGGCGTCCGGGAATGTCAGAACCGGGTGACAGTGTTGTTCCGTACGGGGAGATCGATGTGGGGAGGTACGGCGGGTGAGTACAGTTTGGTCATGGGAACCGACGCTGCGGTGAAGCCGATGCTGATGCGCGAGCTGGTCGGCGAGGCGCTGCGGCAGGAGCGGGTGGCGCAGGGCCGCACTCTGCGTGAGGTGTCGAAGGCCGCGCGGGTGAGCCTGGGTTATCTCTCCGAGGTCGAGCGGGGCCAGAAGGAGGCGTCCAGCGAACTGCTCGCATCGATCTGTCGGGCCCTGGAGATGCCGCTGTCGGTTGTGCTCTCGATCGTCGCGGAGAAGCTGGCGATGGCCGAACGGGTGTCGTCGTTGCCCACGATCCGGACGATGGCGCGCGCCGCCGCCTGACCCGACCAACGGCCTGACCCGATCAACGCCCTGATCCGATGCACGGCGCGACCGGTCCAGTGGACGGGCCGAGCCGATGGTGTGGCTTGAGCTGGCGTCAGCGGGCCTGGCGGAGGAACCGCTTCAGCAGCGGACCAGCCGTCTGCGAACCCGAGGCGCCGTCGGCGACGAAGACGGCGACGGCGAGGTCACCCTGGGCCGCGATCATCCACACGTGCGTACGGGGAGGCTGCTTGTCCCCGTACTCCGCGGTGCCCGTCTTGGCGATGACCGGTGGGCCGTCCAGGCCAGCGAGCAGTCTGCCGCTGCCCTGGGTCACCACCGAACGCATCATCGACTTCAGCTGCTTCGCTTCGGACGCACTGAGCGGCTTGCCCTTGGATTGTGCGGTCGTGCCGTCCACGAGGTGAGGGATGACGGTCTTGCCGGCTTGTACCGAGCTCGCGACAGCGGCCATCGCCAACGGCGACGCCTGTACCTTGCCCTGCCCGATCATCGCTGCAGCATGGCCCGTTTCGCCCTCCTCAGTGGGGACGGACCCGAAGTAGGACGAGAATCCGACGTCGTAGTCCGTACCGAGGCCGAGCGATCCCGCGGCCGAATCCAGGTCGGAGTCGTCGACCTTGCCGGCTTGGGAGATGAACGCGGTGTTGCAGGACTGGGCCAGCGCCGTACGGAGGTCGATCTTGCCCAGGTGGCGGCTCGGGTAGTCGTCGTAGTTCTTGAACTCGCGGCCGTCGACCCCGATCTTCGCAGGACAGTCAAGTCGCGAGTCGGGGTTCAGCCCGGCACGCAGGAGCGCCAGGCTGGTCGCCACCTTGAAGGTCGACCCCGGGGGGTACTGGCCGAGGGTGGCCACGGGCTGGCCCTTGGTCCCCGGACCGTTTCCCACAGCCAGGACGGCACCGGTGGATGGTCTGATCGCGACCAGAGCGCTCGCCGGCCTGGTGTCGGCGAGCACCTTCTCGGCCAGCTTCTGCAGCCCGATGTTCATCGTCAGGATCAGGTCGCGACCCGCCACGGGCCGGCTGTCGAATACGGTCTGAGCGGGGCCAGGACTGGCAGAAGCGGTTGTGGCCGGCGATGGCGAGGGGGACGGGCTCGCCGACGAGTCTGACCGCTTGGCGAGGACCAGTTGCACCGTCACGCCGGGCGTGCCTCGCAGCTGCGCGTCGTAGCGGCGCTGTAGTCCGGACAGTCCCACCTGGTCACCGGCCACGATCGCCCCGGCCGAGTCGTCGACGATCTCCTTGGTCGCCTCGCCCACCGAGCCGATCACCGGACGAGCGAAGCTCGCCGTGGGAGCGAGCATCTGCTCGTCATCGATGGCAAGTCCGCCCTTGATCGCGGCCACCGTCTTGTTCGGGGGCCGCTGCCGGTCCGTGGCGCGAAACACGATGGCCTCGACGAAAGCCTGCCGACCGGCGGCCTTGACCGCACCAACGTAGGACTTCGGGTCGATGTCGACCAGGGCGGCCAGG
>JBBSQJ010000138.1:0-11650 GCA_038257965.1 Propionibacteriales bacterium | reverse complement strand
TGGTCCCGCTGTCGGGGGGCTACTCCGGCGAGACCTTCCTGGTCACCGGGGCCGGCGATCAGGCGGTGCTCCGGCTGTACGCGCGCGACCCGGGCCGGGCCGCGGTCGACCAGGCGCTGCTGGAGCGGCTGCGGGGGGTGCTGCCGCAGGCCCCACTGCTCGGCACCGGAGCCGGTCATGACGCCGGCATCCTCACTGGAGCAGGGATTGCGTCCGCCATGCTGTTCGTGCGCAACCCGACGGGTGTTTCACACTCACCCGCGGAGTTCGCCGAGCGGGACGACTGCTTGGCCGGTGTCGAGGCGCTGGCCGATGTCGTCGCTGCACTGGCCGGAGCGTGATGACCAACTTCTGGACGCCGTACGCCCAGCTGCCCGACGGACTCAGCGAGCGGGTCCGGCTCGCGGTGACCGACGGACGCTTTGCGGCGGTCGAAACCGGGGTCGAACCGGGGCCGGCCGACAACCGGCTGCCGGGAGTCGTCCTGCCCGGTTTCGCCAACGCCCACAGCCATGCGTTCCATCGCGCCCTGCGCGGACGTACGCACGGTGACGGTGGGACCTTCTGGACCTGGCGCAGGCAGATGTACGCCGCCGCGGACCGGCTCGACCCCGATCGCTACTTCGCGCTGGCCCGGGCGGTCTACGCCGAGATGGTGCTCGCCGGCATGACAGCGGTCGGAGAGTTCCACTATCTTCACCACGATCACGGCTCTCGGCCGTACGCGGACCCGAACGCGATGAGCGCCGCGTTGGCTGCCGCGGCCACGGAAGCCGGCATCCGGTTGACGCTGCTCGACGTGTGTTACCTCAACGGAGGTCTCGATGCCGGCGGTCATCTTCCCCTCGATCCGGTGCAGGAACGGTTCAGCGACGGATCGGTGCAGGCCTGGGCCGAACGCGTCGCATCCTGGTCGGCACCCGCAGGGGTGACCGTCGGGTCGGCCATCCACTCGGTGCGCGCCGTGCCGGCGGAGGACCTGGCCAGGTTCGCCGAGGTCGTGCCTGACGGGCCGCTGCACGTCCACCTCAGTGAGCAACCGGCCGAGAACGCCGCGGTGCAATCGTTCTACGGCTGCACTCCCGCGGAGCTGCTGGACCGCTACGGACTGCTCACCGATCGCACGAGCGCCGTCCACGCGACACACCTCACCGCCGGCGACATCGACCGGCTGGGCAGTCACCGCACGTACGCCTGCTTCTGTCCGACGACCGAACGCGATCTCGCCGACGGGATCGGGCCCGCCGGCAGGCTGCGCGACGCGGGCAGCCCGCTCACCCTGGGGTCCGACCAGCACGCGATGATCGACATGTTCTCCGAGATGCGCGGGTTGGAGATGCACGAGCGCCTGATCAGCAATCAGCGTGGCCACTTCGCACCGGCAGAGCTGATCGCCGCTGCCACCGCCGCCGGTCACCGCAGTCTGGGCCGGCCGGACAACGGTCGGATCGAGACCGGTGGACTCGCCGACTTCATCGAGGTCGACCGACGCTCGGTGCGCACGGCCGGAGCCCGGGCGGACCAGGTGCTCTACGCCGCCACCGCATCCGACGTGGCCACGGTTGTCGTCGGTGGAGAGACTGTGGTGCGGGACGGCACCCACCGCCTCGGCTCGATCAGCGAGCTGCTCGCCGAGAGCCTGTCCGAGTTGGGAGAGCAACGATGACCTCGACCGCCATCGCCGGCATCGGCGAGCTGGTCACCTGCGACGGAACCGGTCCGGAACGGCTCGGACTGCGGACCGGCGCGGTCGTGGTGGCCACGGACGGTGCGATCAGCTGGATCGGTCCAGCCGGTGCCGCACCGGCCGCGGATCGGCGGATCGATCTCGGCGGACGCGCGCTGCTGCCGGGCTTCGTCGACTCCCACGCCCACCTGGTCTTCGCCGGTGACCGGGCCGCTGAGTTCGCGGCCCGGATGACCGGCACCCCGTACGACGGCGGCGGGATCGCGACCAGCATGATCGCCACCCGGAGCGCCGACGACGACACGTTGCGCGGCTTGGTGGCGGGCCGGATCGCCGAGATGCGGGCCCAGGGCACGACGACGGTGGAGATCAAGAGCGGCTACGGGCTCAGCGTCATCGACGAGGCACGAGCACTGCGGATCGCCAGCGAGTTCACGGCAGAGACGACGTTCCTCGGCGCCCACGTCGTGCCGCCGGAGTGGCGAGCGGACCGCGCAGGCTACCTCGACCTCGTCGTCGGCGACATGTTGACCGCTGCAGCGCCGTACGCGCGCTGGATCGACGTCTTCTGCGAACCGGCCTCGACGCACGCCTTCACCGGCGAGGAGGCGCGTCGGGTGCTCGACGCCGGCCGGGCCGCCGGTCTCGGACTCCGGGTGCACGGCAATCAGCTCGGCCCGGGCCCCGGTGTCCAGCTGGCGACCGAGCTCGGGGCAGCGAGCGTGGACCATTGCACGTACCTGTCCGATGCCGACATCGACGCCCTGGTCGGCGCGGCCGAGACGACCGTGGCCACGCTGCTGCCCGGTGTCGAGTTCAGCACCCGTTCGCCCTATCCGGACGGACGCCGGCTGATCGACGCCGGCGTCTGCATCGCTCTGGCTTGCGACTGCAACCCGGGCACCTGCTACTCCTCCTCGGTGCCGTTCGTGATCGCCCTTGCCGTCCGCGAGATGGGACTGACCCCCGCCCAGGCCGTCTTCGCCGCGACGGCCGGCTCCGCCCGCTCGCTGCGCCGGACCGACATCGGACGGATCCATGTCGGCGCACGGGCCGACTTCGCCGTGCTCGACGCGCCCTCGTACCTGCACCTGTGCTACCGCCCGGGCGTGCCCATCGCCCGCGCGCTCGACCTCTCGGGCTGAGTGCCCGCTGGAAAGTGGGCGCTAGTCGCAGTTTCGCCCGGCGTGTCGTTGTCAGACGCGCCCACTTTCGGGGGAAGGGGTGGCCGATGAGTTCGAGCGGTTCGGCGGGTCTTCCAAACTGTCAGCGACCAGGACCACAATGGTCGGAGCCACACACCATCGGAGGACACCATGGCCCTACTCAACCCGTACATCAGCTTCGCCGGCAACGCCCGCGAGGCGATGGAGTTCTACCGGTCGGTGTTCGGCGGCGACCTCGACGTGTCGACGTTCCGCGACTTCCAGATGCCCGGCATCGAGGAGAGCGAGGCGGACAAGATCATGCACAGCCAGCTCACCAGCACCGCCGGCTTCACCCTCATGGGTTCCGACGTGCCGGCGAGCATGGGGACGTTGCCCGAGACCAGCAACATCACCGTCTCGATCAGCGGTAAGGAGGCGGACGAGATCCGGGGCTACTGGGACAGACTGGCCGCGGGTGGTCAGGTGACAATGCCGCTCGAGCAGGCGCCGTGGGGCGACTCCTTCGGTCAGCTCACCGACAAGTTCGGAGTCAATTGGATGGTCAACATCGGTGGCAGCGGCGAACCGGAGGAAGCCGCGGACCGCTGAGCCGCTCCCGCTCGGTCGAGCAGGGATATATTGCGCTGGACCGAACGGGAGGGGCCGCGGGTGGCGACGCCGAGCCTGGGAGCAGCCGTCGCCGCGGCGTACCGACGAGCCTTCCGACCGCCGTTCGAGATCCCGGGAGCCCTGCTCGTCAATGCGGTGCTGATGACGTCGGCCTGGTTCTTGCTGCCGCCGGCAGCGCACGACTGGATGTTCGCGCTGCACGGCCCGTTGGCCTTTCCGGTGATCATGGCCTCCTGGATGCTGGGAGACACACCGTCGACCAACGTTGCCGGGTTGGACACCGACATCGCGCTCGCGGTGGTCGGCGATCCGGACGCCTTCCGGCGGTGGCTGACGGCCCGAAGCATCGTGCTCAGCTCTCTGGTCGGTGTGCCGTGTGCGCTGATCGCGTTGGTGATGGGCTTCCAGGGCCAGCCGGTGGTCAAGGTCGCCGCAGCCTGCGTCGTCATCGCAACGATTCCCTTCGGTATCCTGCCGATCGCTTCCTGGCTGGGGTTGTTGCTGCCGTATCAGCTTCGACCTCTACGGTGGCGCTGGGCTCATCGCTCGCACCGACGACAGGTCGCGCGCTGGCTGGTGCTGCTGATGGCGCCTTTCGTCGTCGTGCCCGTGGTGGCCGCCGTGATCGTGAGCCCCTCGCTGCTGCTGGCCCGCGGTCCGTTCGGAGCACCCGCGTCGCCCCTGTCGAGCGGTGAGTTCGTGCTGTGCGCTCTGGTGATCTGCGTGATGGCGGCGCTGAGCGGATGGTTGGGGCTCTCGGTCGCCGGTGCGCTGCGCAGCCGGCGACGGGATCGGTTGGAGGCATATCTGCTCGACCCCGAGGCGGCCTGAACCCTACGGATGGCGCGATCGGGACGCGCTCGGCTGCCAGGCCCGCCATCGGCCCCCGACGGTGGCCCCGTGTCCGGGATCGATTCCGATGATCCGGCCACCGGTGAGCGTCGTCGTCTCGTGCCTGGATTCGTCGTCGACGACCGTTCGGGCCGTGATCGCCGGGTCGGCGAGGAAACAGTGGCTCGCCCAGTCGAAGAGGGAGGAATGCCCGTGGATCTGGCTGAACGGCAGCCGTCCGTCCAGCCAGCCGGGAAGGAGCTCAGTCGCGGCCGCGGCCCAGACCGGGCCGGCCGCGGGATTCGGCCGCCCCCCGCCCAGCATCTGGCCGGATCTGAACAACAGATTGTTGCGCGTGCCGATCATGGTGTTCAGCAACGCAGCGACCCGGCCGGCGTCGTCCGGTGCACCCAGGACCCGGCGCCAGTAACCCTCGGTCAAGCCGGCGTGGGTGATCAGGATGTCCTCGCCAGCGATCCCGTGGAGCTCGGCGGCCGCGAGCAGCACGCCGTCGGACCACCAGCGGCGCACGGTGGCGGCCGAGTCATCGTCCAGCCGATCCCGCCAGGTGAAGGACGAGGCAGCCAGATACTGCGCCTCGTGATTGCCCACCAGCTGGATCCACTGGCCCGGTTGCTCACGCAGGTAGCGGTCGACCAGGGCGATCACCCCTGCTGAGTCGGGTCCGCGATGGATCAGATCGCCCACCTGGACCACGACCAGGTCGTCGGGCAGCGCGCCCGTCCGCGGGTCCGCTGCCAGCCTGATCAGTTCGCGGTGCAACTCGTCGAGATGTCCGCCGACATCTCCGATCACGGCAAAACGGTGTCCCCACTCATCGCGGCAAACCGACGATTCACTCATCTCCTGTGTCACTCCGCGGTCGGCCGATCAGTCCGGCGCCGGAGTCGTCCAGTCTCCGATCGCGACATACTGCGACACATTGTCCATCCGCCGTTGCGCCGCAGAGATCTCCCGCACGGCCTGGGTCACCACGCTTCGGTCGATCGGTGACAGCCGATCGAGGGTGAGCAGGTCCGACGGCTGGTCGCCGCGCTGGATCTGGAGCAGCTGGTACCGCAGCCGGAGCCGCTGCAGCACGTCGAACGCCTCGACCAGGTTCTGAGCTCGACCGGTCGGCAGCATGGCCGACCCGGCCGCCGCGGCCAACCGCTCCGTCGTCGGCAGCACCGCCGACCCCACACTCAGGGCCGCCCAGCGGGCGAGGTTGACGATCGGCAAGATCGCGTACGACTTGATGTCGAACGTCTCCGAACGCCGGGTCAAGACATCGATCATGGAGTGCAGCTTGGCGCGCCGAGACAGCGACTCCTGCAACAGCAACCGCATCGTGCCCCGGTGCTGGCGCAGCTCGGTGAACACCCGGCTGACGGCGGGCAGACCCGGAGCGCCGTAGATCGGCCGGCCGTCGACGAGCAGCGACGCCATGATCGCGCCCTGGTTCTCGTGCGGAGCGGCCATCCAGCGCTGGCCCGCCATTCGCCACTGCGTGTTGGTCCGCGAGAAGGCCGGCCGAGAGGCGGTCGCGCCCTGTCGATCGCTGCTCAGTCCGGCCGCAGCGAGAGCGGCATGCACCTCGCCGAACGCCCTCCGGTAGGCGCCCGCCTCCTCCTCGCCGACGCTGTCGGCGAACACGACGGCGGTGTCGGCATCGGAGCTCGGCACGGCTTCTCGTCGCCCGGTGCTGCCCAGGGAGAGCCAGGTGAACGCATCCACCGGAAGCTCCGGGTGGCCATCGAAGACCAACCGGATCGCGCGCCGGACGACCACGTCGATCACGGCAGAGTAGATCGCGATCACCCGACTGGACGTGAGTCCAGCGGACAAGAGATCGCTCATCATCGACGTTGCCTGCCTGGCCCGCGTGCTCAGCTCCTCGATGGTTCCGGCCCGACGGAGCTGTTCGTGCAGGGAAACCCCTGCCGCGGAGGCAGAGAAGGCGAAGTCGGCGGGCTCGACAACACCGCGCAGTTCGCCCGTGGCATCCAGGACAGGCAGGAATTCCGCGTCCTCCTCCAAGAGCACCACCAAGACCTCGGCCGCTGTGTCGCCCGACCGGACTGTCGCGGACGGCGACTCGATCAATGAGGCGACAGGCGTCGTCCCGGGCAGACCCTCGACGATGATTCGGCGTCGCAGCAGCGAGTCGGTGACCATCCCGCGTCGTCCCGCGCCCAAGTCCACCACTGCGCACGACACATGCCGCTCGGTCATCCGGCCAGCCACCTCACGCGCAGACTCCTCAGGCCCGACAGCCAGGGGCTCGGTCGCGATCAGCTCGTCGACGAGACTGAAGGTCCGTGCACTGGTTGCCCGGCGGATCGCGGCGGAGAGGTGTGCGACCAGAAATCTGGCGCCCTCCGCGGACGCCAGGGCCGGCTCGACCACGTCGGCCGGGATCGCCGCCACCGTGGTCTCGCCGACCGACACCACGCGCGGCCCGACGGATCGCTCGGTCAGCATGGCGGAGAACCCGAATACCGCCCCGGGACCGAACCGCTCGTCGGCCGGCTCGAGAATCCGGTCCCGGTCGTCCCAGAGATCGATCTGACCCTCGACGAGGACGAACGTCTCCGGCGACGGGTCCAAGAAGGCGTCCAGGATGAGGTCCCCCGCACTGAACCGATCGATCCGTGCCGCGCCCGCCATGGTGGCGAGCGTGGCCTCGTCGAGCGTGGCGAACGGCTGGTGGCGGCTCAGGAACTCCTGGAGCCGGCGCTGACCAATGTGCGCCATCTTGTCCTCCGGACCTGCCAATGCGTCAGCTCCCGGGAGTGGGCGGCTTGGGGATCTTGTAGCCGGACGGACGCACGTTCTGGTCCAGGGAAGCTTTCCACGACCCGTCCGCGATGTAGGCCTTGAGCGCCGTGTTCACTTTCTCGACCAGTGCCGAGTTGCCCTTCTTGATCCCGACCCCGTAGAACTCATCGGAGAAACCCTTCCCGACCACTTTGAGCTTGCCCTTGTACTGCGGCTCGGCCGCGAACCCGGCCAGGATCACGTCGTCGGTGGTCACCGCATCCACCTCGCTGCGGTCCAGGGCGGCGACGCAGTCGGAGAACTTGGCATACTCCCGGAGATCGATCTTGCCCTTGAAGCGCTTCTTGACCAGGTCCGCCGAGGTGGTCCCGGACACCGAGCACAGCACCCGCCCGCCGAGGGTCTCCGGACCGGTGATCTCCTCCTCGTTCCGCCGGACCAGCAGGTCCTGGTGGGCCTCGAAGTATGGTCCGGCGAAGTCCACGACCTTCTGGCGCTCGGGGGTGATCGAGTAGGTGGAGAGCACCAGGTCGACCGCGCCGCTGATCAGCAGGCTCTGCCGGTTGCCGGGATCGGCCTCGATCCAGGTGATCCTGTCCGGCGACACGCCGAGCGACTTGGCCACGTACGTCGCGGTGTCCACGTCGAACCCCGAGTAGCTGTCACCGGTCTTGAGGCCCAGTCCGGGCTGGTCGAACGAGATGCCGATCCGCAGCGAGCCGCCCGGGGTCGCACCAGGGACCACTGAGGGACTGGGATTGGGTTCCGACCGGCCGGAGCCGCAGGCGGTGATCGCAGCGAGTGTGGTCAGGGCGATCGCCGCGGCAAGGACCCGTTTGACAGCGCTGTGCATCACTTCACCTCCGGATCGATCGGGTTGAGGTGCTCGGGATCGTTCTCGTCGACGTCCAGGTCGTCGGCGACGACGCCGGGGTAGGTCGGTCCGTCGTTCGACCACACCGCCTTGATCCGGCCGTGGGTGTGGTCGATCACCCTCGCCCTGACGATGAACCAGCCGATCACCAACAAGACGGCGATGATCGGGATGCCGAGCACGACCACGATGAAGGTCGTCTTGTGCCAGAAGTACGGCGAGGACTGCCAGCCGGAGATGCACATGCCGACGAGGACGAAGACGAGGAAGCCGAGGCCGACGTAGCTGGTCCACGGATAGCCGGGGGCCGGGAACTTGCTGGCCGGCAGCACACCGCGGTTGACCAGCGACCGGAATCTCAGCTGGCTGAGGAAGATCGTCGCCCAGGTGAACACGACACCGATGGCGGCCGCTTCGAGAGCGATCTCGAACGCGTCCGG
Organism: Propionibacteriales bacterium; assembly: GCA_038257965.1. GTDB lineage: Bacteria > Actinomycetota > Actinomycetes > Propionibacteriales > Propionibacteriaceae > Microlunatus. Next base: position 3,259 of record JBBSQJ010000138.1, on the reverse strand, counting down.
GGCGAGGAAGTTCAGCAACGCACCGAAGACGAAGACGACCGAGGTCATCACGATGCCGGCCCACGGCACTCCCTGGCTGCTCATCTTCAAGGTGAACGCGGGGGCCTGCTTGGACATGCCGAGGCTGCGCAGCACACGACCGGTGGAATACAGGCCGGAGTTCAGGCTGGACATCGCGGCCACGATCAAGATGGCCTGGATCAGGGTGGCCATCCAGGTGAGGCCCATCTGATCGAACACCGTCACGAACGGACTGGTACCCGCGGTGTAGTCGGTCGTCGGCAGCATGCAGACCAGCAGCAGGATCGATCCGCAGTAGAACACGCCGATCCGGAAGATCACCGCGTTGACGGCCTTCGGCACCTCGCGATCGGAGTCCTCCATCTCACCCGCTGCCACACCGACCATCTCGATTGCTGCGTACGCGAACACGACGCCTGACATGACCAGCAGCGGTCCGTACCAGGCGTACGGGTCCTGAGTGGGCCAGAAGCCGCCCGGATTGCTCCACAGGTTGGAGAAGCCGGCCTTGTGATCGCCGACGTTGAGCCCGAAGACCACGACGACCGTGCCGACGACCAGGAAGACCACGATCGCGCCGACCTTGAGGATCGCGGCCCAGAACTCGAACTCACCGAAGGCCCGCGCCGACAGCAGGTTGATCACCAGCACGACCGCGAGGGCGATCAGCACGGTCGCCCAGGTGGGCATGGTCGGGATCCAGTACTGCACGTACAGGCCGACGGCCGACAACTCTGCGATGCCGGTCAGCGCCCAGTTGAGCCAGTACATCCAGCCGGTGACGTAGGCGGCTTTCTCACCGTAGAACTCGCGCATGTAGGAGACGAAGGCGCCGGAGGTCGCGCGGTGCAGCACGAGTTCGCCGAGCGCGCGCATCAAGAAGTATGCGATCACACCGACGAAGGCGTAGCTCAACAGCAAGGCGGGTCCGACGCTGTGCAGTCGTGAGGCCGAGCCGAGGAACAGGCCGGTGCCGATCGCACCGCCGATGGCGATCATCTGGACGTGGCGACGACCGAGTGTCTGTTTGTAGCCGACCTGTTCGGCGTTGAGACTGTTTTGGTGGTCGCCGGGTCTGGTGTCGAGTTGGGTCATGCTTCTCTCGTTTCGGGGGACGTCCACCGCGGATCGGTGGACAGGCGAGAGCGCCACGATGTCGGCGCGGTACTGGTGCGCTACTGCAGTTGAGGAGTCCGGCCGTCGGCCCGCAGCCGGCAGGATCGCCGGGTGATCAGCGGACGGGTCCGATGAGCGGCCCGGCACGTTCTGCCGGATCGGATGTGTGATCCGTGCCCGCCGAGACGTCGGTCAGCGAGTCGGCCAGAGCGTCGTGCACCTGGTCCAGATGAAACCGCATCGCGTCCTCTGCTTCGACGACCGAACCGCGCGCGATCGCGGCGGCAATGCCGCGATGCTCGGAGTCGGAGTCGAAGCGGCGACGGCGCGAGCGATCGTTCAGCATCGCCGACTGGCTGGACAGCGCCGTCCGGATCGAGCCGATCACGGACGCGAAGACCGGATTCTTGGACGCTTCGGCGACGGCCAGATGGAAGCTAGAGTCGAAGCCGATCCACAGCTGCGGGTCCGACTCGGCCTCCATCCGCTCGATCAGGCCCTGGATCTGTTCCAGGTCCTCCTCCGTCCGACGCAGAGCGGCCAAGCCGGCGGCGGGGACCTCGATGTGTGGCCGCACCTCGAGGAGGTCACCGGCCGAGTAGCCCCCGAAGATCAACTCGTTGGGTCGCCGTCCGACGACGAAGGTGCCCTTGCCGCTCCGGGTGACGGTGAAACCCAGTGCGGCGCTGGCCCGGAGGACCTCCCGGATCACCGATCGACTCACCGAGTATCGAGCCGCAAGTGCAGCTTCGGACGGAAGTCGATCGCCGACCCGGATGACGCCCGCGGCAATGGCGTCCTGAAGATCATCCAGGACGAAGCCGACCGCGGACTGGCGTGGAAACACCGACAAACCAGCTGTACGGCTGTCAGACAGGTATCCCACGACCCTCACCTTTGCACCGGGTCGGACCGACGGTCAAGAGTTCTCGTGTGACGACTCTCGCGTTTGTGAGTGATCAGCTCCTTCGGACCCGGCCACCGGTGCCGACCGGAAGGACCGCCTCGGTCACACTGGGATCGTGGAAACCGAGCGAAACGTCCTGGGCGGGCGCCTCGAGCCGTGTGGCTCGGACCCGGTGACCGGGTTCTATCGCGACGGGAGCTGCACCTGCGGACCGGCAGGCGCTCATCACCTCATCTGTGCGGTCGTGACGGATGAGTTCCTGCACCACCAACGGTCGGTCGGAAATGATCTTGTCACCCCCGTGCCGGAATTCGGCTTCCCCGGCCTGCATCCCGGTGATCGCTGGTGCGTCGTCCTCGAGCGCTGGCTGCAGTCCCACGACGCGGGAGTCGCCGCCCCCGTCGTCCTCGCGTCGACGAACCAGCGCACCCTCGATGTCATCGAGATCGACGTGCTCCGGCCCTATGCCGTGGACGTCCCTGACGACCCCAGCTCGTTGGGCTGATCTCTCGGCGCTCTCAGATGTCGAGTGCGGTGAGGTCGACACCGTGGCGGCCGCCGGAGTAGGCACGCACGGTGGAGTCAAGAGTCGCAGGGAGGATGGTCACCTGGTCCAGCGCCAGGGATGCCGTGGATCCGTCGCGAAGGCTCAGCTGCAATCGCGGGCTGCGACCCAGACCACCCTTGATCGTGGTCAGCGAACCGACTGCGTCCCAGGAGGAGCGCAGTCCGGCCACCTCGACGCCGCTGCGCGCCACCCGGATGGCGGTGCCGGGACGCAACTCGGCCAGCTCGCGTCGCGCCCTACGGAAGATGGCGAAGTAGACCGCGGCCCAGGTAGCACTCAGCACGATGATCAGCGCCGACAACCACAACCCGGATGGCTGCCCCTTCGAGCGCAGCCAGATCGCAAGAGCCACGATGACGACAATGGTGATCGCCAGGCTGATCATCCGCGACCGAAACAGCCTGCGCCGACGCTCTGCCCGCTCGGCGACCCGATCGAGGTCATACTCCACGACCATCTCCTCGATCGGCGCACTGGTCATGGCGACAATCGTGCCAGGTGCGCCCCGGCTCAGCTTTCCCGGACGCCGCGCGGGGTGATCGCCATGTGCAGCCGATAGCGATCGGCGCGATACCACGACTTCGACAACTCGATGGCGCGTTCCCCGGCATGGGTGACTCGCTCCTGGACCAGCAGCGGCGCACGCT
>JBBSQJ010000137.1:0-11709 GCA_038257965.1 Propionibacteriales bacterium | reverse complement strand
TCTCGGCGCGTGTCGATGATCTCAACGTCGTCTACTCCCGGCCCCAGGAAACGGGTCACCGCAGCGATCTGCGACGGCTGGTGCTGAGCGGCCCATCCGGACCCGCACTGGTCGTCCGGAGCGAGTCCGGCCCGGCCGGGCACCGTCCTGGCTTCACCCTCACCCGGCACACCCCACACGCCCTGGCTGCCGCTCAGCACCCGTACCAGCTGCCGCCCGGGGACACCCTTCACCTGTACGTCGACGACGCCGTGCACGGTGTCGGCTCACGGGCGTGCGGCAATGACGTGCTGCCCCAACACGCTTTGTGGCCCGGTCAGCACTCGTTCACGCTGGTGTTCGAGAGTCCATGACCTCGGAGGGTGGTTGTCGCCCCCGCACACAGGGCTGCACCCCAAGACGGAGTAATCACGGTCTCGAAGGCGCTCAATGACTCCAATGGCTCAATGACTCCAATGGTGGGTGCAGTGCACCAACCGACTCAGCGTCCGCAGCTCGTCGGGTTGCAGCAGTACAAGCTTGAGCTGCTGGGTTGCCGGATTGACGGCGAGTACGACATAGATGTCGGGAAAACTCGGTGAACCGAACCACGCCACCTTCATCACAGTCTCTCGCCCGGACATGTCGTGGCCGAGCCGTCGCGACTCGTCGCCCACCAGGCCGAGGTCGTCCAAGGTGACCGCGATCGTCGCGTACCTGTCCGTCAGGCGGGCGTTGAGCTCACCGACCTGTTCCATCTCGACCGTATGAGTCGTGGGGGCGAGACGATGATGGCGCATCTTTCCAAGGATGTCGCCCGGATCGGCGCGTCGACAGAGGCCAACGGCCCCTGGAAGGCGTGCCATCCGTCGTGGCCACGGGGGCCGATCGGCCACCGAGCGCCAACGAACGTGCGGCCAGCCGGGCCGAACGCACGGCCCAGCGGGTCACAGACCCCAGTGGTGAGTCAAGTGCAGGAGCCGGCTCAACTCGCGCAGGTGATCGGTGTGCAACAACACGCTCGTGGACGGCTCCGAGGTCCCCTTGGCGCCGCACTCGGCGTAGATGTCCGGGAAGTCCGGTGTGCCTCGCCAGGACACCTCCTTCACGACCTCGTGTCCGGACAGGCCCTGGCCCTCGCTACCAGCCATCGCGGTACCGGTCAGACCGAGCGCGCCCGAGGTCACGGTCGGTGCGTGTGGGTCCGCCAAGCTGGCATTGAGTTCGCCGATCTGTTCCATCTCGATCGTGTGGCTCGTGGGGTCGAGCGGATGATGACTCATGCTCTGCATTATGTCTCCACCAGGAGTGCCACGACAGCGACCGATCGCTTACCCGGTCTGGTAGAACGCCTTCTTCAGATACGCGTCCAGTGCCTGCTGGGAGACGCGGAAGCTGCGCCCGAACTGGACGGCCTCCAACTCTCCGCCGTGAATCAGTCGATACACCGACATCCGTGACACGCGGAGCGTCTCGGCCACCTCTGCAACGGTCCAGAACGTCACGTCGGAGCCGCCGATCGGTGAGACGCCTCCGCGCTTGGCCTGCTCAGCCATCCCGATCCACCCTTCTGGACGACACCCACTGGCTTCCCTCCAGCGTCATGTCGCTACGCAGGTGAGAGTAGTGGCAAATGGGACGTACGAGATAGTAGTTACGCATCACAATATGCGACACGCCGTGGCCGTTGCTTGACGGAGAGGGTCTTGCTCCACTCGCGCGGCTAGTACATGCCGGGGTCCAGCCCCAACTCCGGGAAGACTGCGCGGCGGGTGGCGATGATCGCCTGGTCGACGCGGCTGCCCGGATGGACGTTGTGGTCGAACACCTCGAATGCGACATCGGCGCCATCAGTCATCGTCAGCGGGGCTCCGGGTCCGATCTCGTCGCGCCAGGTCTGAGGAGTTGCGGTGTCGGGAGCGATCGGCTCGCCGCTGACGATCGCCAGCAGATGAGTCCAGGCCCGCGGTACGACGTCCAGCAGTGCGTACCCTCCCCCGCCGGTCGAGACCCAACGGCCGCCCGTGTATCGATCGGCCAGCTCGGCCAGCGCAAGGTAGGAGGCACGCTGACCGTCGAGGCTCAGGTCGAGGTCGGCGAGCGGGTCGTGGGTGTGGGAGTCGCAGCCGTGCTGGGTGATCAGGATCTGCGGCTGATGGGCCTCGATCACACTCGGCACGATCGCATCGAAGGCCCGCAGCCAGCCGGCGTCGTCGGTGCCCGGTGGCAGCGCAACGTTGACCGCGCTACCTTCCGCGCCCCTGCCGCCGATCTCGTGTGCGAAGCCCGTGCCGGGGAAGAGGTACGCCGGCGTCTCGTGCAGGCTGACGGTCAGCACGCGCGGGTCGTCCCAGAAGATCGTCTGCACGCCGTCGCCGTGATGGACGTCGACATCGACGTACGCGATCCGCTCGCAGCCGTGATCCAGCAGCCACCGGATGGCCAGGGCGAGATCGTTGTAGACACAGAAACCACTGGTCCGGTCGGGCATCGCGTGGTGCAGACCTCCCGCGACATTGCTCGCTCGCTTGACCTCGCCCGACCAGACGCCGCGAGCAGCCTCGACAGTGGCCATCGCCACCCGCGCCGATACCTCGTGCATGCCCTCGAAGGTCGGATTGTCGGAGTTGCCCAGGCCGAACCGATCGTCCGGGACGCCACGCACCACCGCCTCGATGTAGTCCTGCTCGTGCACGGTTCGCAGCAGGTCGAGATCGATCGCCGGCGGCTCCACGATCTCGAGCCGGTCCAGCACACCGAGAGAGCGCGCCAAAGAGATGGTGTGTCGAACGCGGCCCGGCCCCATCGGGTGATCGCGGCCGAAGTCGTACGACGTCAGCTCTTCGGAGAAGACGAGCCGACCGCTCACGACTGCTCGTGACCGGCGTCGGAAGGTGTTTCGCTCAGGTTTTCACTACGATCGCGTTCCGCGTCCGCCTGCTTGCGCTCGCGATCGAGCCTGGCGCCTTCGGCCAGGGAGCGGCTACGATCACGAGCCGCCTCCATCGCCACCATGAAGGCGGCCCGAACCCGATGCTCCTCCAGTTGTCTCACGGCAGCCGCCGTGGTCCCACCGGGGGAGGTGACTCGCTCGCGCAGCACGGTCGGGTGCTCCCCGGTCTCGCGCAGCAGCTTGGCCGAGCCGAGCATCGTCTGGACGACCAGCTCGGTCGAGGTGTCCCGCGGCAGGCCGAGATGCACACCGGCCTCGATCATGGCCTCGACCACGAAGAACAGGTACGCCGGACCGGTCCCCGAGATCGCCGTGACCGCGTCTTGATACCGCTCCGGCAGGGTGATCACGCGGCCGGTCGCGGACAAGATGTCGGTGACCCGCTGCAGATGTTCGGGCTCCGCGTGCGAACCGGGCGAGATGGCGGCCATCCCCTCGTCGACCTGAGCCGGGGTGTTGGGCATGACCCGCACCACGGGCGTCCCCTTCGGCAGCTGTGCCTCCATCGCCGCCGTGTCGACCCCAGCGGCCAGGGAGACCACGAGCGTTCCCGGGCGCACGGAGTCCGCTATCTCGGCCAGCAGATCGTTCATGTCCTGCGGCTTCACGACCAGGATCACCGTGTCGGCGCCCGCAGCTGCTTCGCGATTCTCCACCACCATGACGCCGTACTTCTGCTGCAGCTCCAGCCGGCGCTCGGGCCGACGGTCGGTGACGGTGATCTTCTCCGGGCTCCATCCGGCGCGGACCAGGCCGGAGAGAACGGTTTCCCCCATCACCCCGGCCCCGAGGATGGCCAGTTGCCAATGTTGCCTGACGCCCGGCTGGGTCTTGCCGGTCTGGGTCTTGCCGGTCTGGGTCATGCCGGTCTGGGTCCTGTCCGTCCGGGTCCTGTCCGTTTGAGGTGCGCTCGATCCTGCCGCGGCGCTCAGACCAGGCTCCCGGAGAGTTGCCGGGCGACGATCAGCTCCGCGATCTGCACTGCATTGAGCGCGGCGCCCTTGCGCAGGTTGTCGCTGGACACGAACATCACCAGACCGCGGCCCTCAGGCGCCGACTGATCGACGCGGATCCGCCCGACGTAGCTCGGGTCGCGGCCAGCCGCATCGAGGGGGTTGGGTACATCGGCCAACGCGACCCCGGGTGCGTCGGTCAGCAGCGCGCGCGCCCGAGCCGGGCTGATCGCCTCGGCGAACTCGGCGTGAATGGCCAGCGAGTGACCAGTGAACACCGGAACGCGGACGCAGGTGCCCGCGACCTTCAGTCCCGGGATGTGCAGGATCCGGCGCGACTCGTTGCGAAGTTTCTGCTCCTCGTCGGTCTCCTCAGAGCCGTCGTCGACCAGCGAACCGGCGAACGGGACGACGTTGTACGCGATGGTGGTGACGTACTTGTCCGGGGCCGGGAACTCCACCGCCCGGCCGTCGAACGCGAGTTCAGCGGCCCGGTCGGCCGCCGCCCGGACCTGCCCGTCCAACTCGGCCACGCCGGCTGCGCCGGAGCCGGACACCGCTTGATAGGTGGCGACCTGCAGGCGCACGAGGCCCGCCGCCCGGTGGAGCGGGCTCAGCACCGGCATCGCTGCCATGGTCGTACAGTTCGGGTTGGCGATGATGCCCTTGGGCGGGTCGATCGCGTCCTCGGGGTTGACCTCGGAGACGACCAGCGGCACGTCGGGATCCATTCGCCACGCGCTCGAGTTGTCGATGACGGTCGCCCCGGCAGCCACGACGCGGGGGGCCGTGGCCAGCGACGAGGTCTTGCCGTTGGAGAATAACGCGATGTCGATACCGCTGAAGTCGGCGGTGTCGGTGTCCTCGACGGTGATCTCGCCGTCGCCGAACGGCAACGTCTTGCCCGCCGAACGGGCTGAGGCGAAGAATCGAACGTCGGACACGTCCGGCAGGCGCTCGGCGACCAGTCGTCGCATCACACCGCCGACCTGTCCGGTGGCACCGAATACACCAACACGCATAGCGCCAGCCTAGAGCCCACAGTCACCTCTCGGAAATCTAGAAGGTCCGGGTGCACCTGATGCGCCTAAACCTTCTATTTCTGCCGAGCGGCAGCGCGCGCACCGATGCGAGTTCAGCCAGGATGGACTCGTGACTGCGGACAACGGGCTCGGGCCCGCCGCGCAAACCTTCGGCGATGCCCCACCGCGGCTCGGCTACGAGGTCGCCATCGTGCTGGCGATCTCGCTCGGCCAGTCCGGCGTCTACTCGCTGCTGCGGATCATCGACCGACTCACCCGACCTCAGCCGCTGAGTCAGCAAAGCTCGAGCCTCAATACGTCCGTGACACCGGACCGCCCCTGGCTCGACCTGACCTATCAGCTGGTCAACATCGCGTTCGCCCTCGTGCCGGTGCTGCTCGTGCTGTATCTCCTCGACCGCACCAACCGACCCGCGGGTCGAGCGATAGGTTTCGATCTGCGGCGTCCGGGCTTCGATGCCTGGTTCGGTGTCGTGATCGCGGCCTGCATCGGAGTTCCCGGTCTCGGCCTCTACCTCGGCGCGCGGTCGCTCGGCGTCAACACCGAAGTGCAGGCGTCTGCGCTCGCCGACAACTGGTGGACCATCCCGGTCCTGGTGTTGTCCGCAGCCCAGAACGCCGTGCTCGAAGAGGTGATCATGATCGGCTACCTCTTCACCCGGCTGCGTCAGCTGACCTGGCCGCTCATCGGCGTGATCGCCTTTTCCGCGGTGATGCGCGGGAGCTACCACCTCTATCAGGGGTTCGGTGGCTTCGTCGGGAACATAATCATGGGGGTGGTGTTCGGCCTGATCTATCTGCGCTGGAAGCGGGTCGGACCACTGGTCGTCGCGCACACCCTGCTCGACGTCTTTGCCTTCGTCGGGTACGCCCTCCTCGCGCCGCACGTCTCCTGGCTCTAGGTCGGGAGGGATCGGTAGGTCGGGCGGGATCGGTTGGGGCTCAGGACGCGTTCACGATCCGGTCAGCTTCCTCCGGTAACGTAGTGGCCTCATGTGTATGTCCTGACATGGACATCTGGAGACCCGTCCCTCGCTGAAGGAGCAACAGTCGATGACCGAGCCCAGCACCATTCGTTATCAACTGCCGGACCGCAACCTCGGCCTGGAGTTGATGCGCGTCACCGAGGCGGCCGCGATGGCGGCGGGCCGCTGGGTCGGTCGCGGCCAGAAGGAGGAAGGCGACCGGGCCGCCGTCGACGCGATGCGCTACAGCATCGGTAGCGTCGCGATGCGGGGCGTGGTGGTGATCGGTGAGGGTGAGAAGGACGAGGCGCCGATGCTCTACAACGGCGAAGAGATCGGCGACGGAACCGGCCCGGCCTACGACATCGCGGTCGATCCGGTGGACGGCACGACACTGCTGGCCAAGGGCATCCCGAACGCGATTGCGGTGATGGCGGCTTCGGACCGTGGCAGCATGTACGACCCTCACGCCGTGTTCTACATGGAGAAGCTCATCACGGGTCCGGCGGCGGCCGGCACCGTGGACATCGACGCTCCGGTGGCGCATAACGTCGCAGCCGTCGCCAAGGCACTCGGCGGCAAGTCGTCCGACGTCACGGTGTGCGTGTTGGACCGGCCCCGGCATGTCGAGCTGATCGACCAGATCAGGGCGACCGGTGCCCGCACCCGACTGATCTCCGACGGAGACGTCGCAGGCTCCATCGCGGCGGCACGCGAGGGCTCGGGCATCGACCTGCTGCTCGGCAGCGGCGGCACGCCTGAGGGGATCATCACGGCCTGCGCGATGAAGGCGATGGGTGGCGCAATCCAGGCCAAGCTGGCCCCGAAGGACGAGGCCGAGACCCGGAAGGCGCTGGATGCCGGGCACGAGCTGGGCCGGGTGCTGCACACCGCGGATCTCGTCCGCGGCGACAACACCTTCTTCGTTGCCACCGGGATCACCGACGGCTACCTGCTCCGCGGTGTCCGCTACACCCCCGGCGGCGCGACGACGCAATCCATCGTGATGCGTTCGAAGAGCGGCACCATCCGTGTCGTGGAGAGCACCCACGTCCTGGAAAAGGTGCAGGACGCCATCGAGGCAGGCAAGGGCTGACACCTGTCGACGGCGACTCCGACGACACCCGCAGGCGACACCCTCGCAGGACAGATCGATCAGCGCGGCTCAGGCAGGTCGCGCGCGTGCCCGGGGAAATGCCCTTCGACAAGCTCAGGGCACAAGTTCACACCGGCCCCCGTCGAAGCGAGCAATGCGCGCTGAGCCTGTCGAAACGCTGGCGTGAGGTCGCTGCGAGGTGTTCGACCGGCCGCCGGGCTCAGACGGCGCTGGTCACCCCTTGGCCGTCGACGGCATAACTCGGGTGCACCGGCGCGGCGAGATGCAGCCGGGCGAATGCCAGCGACTCGGCCAGGTCGGCCTCACGTTGCGCTCGGGATTCGCTTTTTCGTGAGTTGACCTCGAGGACGACGTGCCCGGTGAAGTCGCTGGCGGCCAGGAAACCCAATACATCGCCGGCTCGTTGATCGCCTCGCCCCGGAACGAGGTGCTCGTCCTTCATCGACCCGTGGCCATCGGTCAGGTGGATGTGCCGCAGCCGGCGGCCCCACGACCTGGCCAGGTCAAGCGACTGCTGGTTCGCCGTCGAGGCGTGCGAGAGATCCAGCGTCAGGTCGTTGTAGTCGAGCTCGGTCGGGTCCCAACCCGGGACGTACGCCTTGAGCTCTCCGCCTGGTGTCCGCCAGGGATACATGTTCTCCACGCAGAACGTCACGCCGGTCGTCTCGTTGAGCCGCTTGATGCCTTGGACGAAATTCTTGCCGTATTCGCGTTGCCAGCGAAACGGCGGATGAACGACGACGACCGGCGCGTCGAGCCGGACCGCTGACTCGGCGGACCGTTCGAGCTTCGCCCAGGGATCGGTGCCCCACACCCGCTGGGTGATCAACAGGCACGGCGAGTGGACCGAGAGCACCGGTACGCCGTGATAGTCGCGAAGCTTTTCCACCGCGTCGATGTCGGCGGCCACAGGGTCGATCCCGACCATCAACTCGACCCCGTCGTAGCCCAGCCGTCGAGCCAGCTCGAAGGCGCTGGAGGTGGTCTCCGGGTAGACCGACGAGGTGGACAGGCCGATCTTGGCCGACGAGACCTTGATCAGCTGGTTCGTCGGCTCCTGCTGCGTGGGCGAGGCCGAGTCGGACACGCTGTCAGCCTAGCCCCCGGGTGCACTTTCCGGGAGATCGGTCAACCGCGCTTCGACAGGCTCAGCGCACGTCCGCCCCTCTTGTCTCAGCACAGGTGCCCGTGACCATGTCGAAGGGCACACCCCTTCAGCCCGCTGCACACCCCTCAGCCCAGGCACATGTGCCCTGAGCCCACTGCACCTGTGCCCTGAGCCTGTCGAAGGGCACACCCCTCAGCCCAGGCACATGTGCCCTGAGCCCACTGCACCTGTGCCCTGAGCCCACTGCCATGTGCCCTGAGCCTGTCGAAGGGCACACCCCTCAGGGCCCGACTGCCTATGCGCCCTGAGCCCACTGCCATGTGCCCTGAGCCTGTCGAAGGGCACCCCCTCGTCAGCGGAAGCTGATCACGGACTGGTTCCCCACACCGAGCGCAGTCGGCCGATTGCCGATCGCACTCCAAACCTCGACTTTGATCTTGCCTCCGGTCAAAGCACTCAGCGTGCCCGTCGAACTCAACAACTGCTGGTTCTGGGTGTAGTGCTCGTAGCCCACTACCGGATCGGTGGGGAAGTACCGATACGTCTCCACCCGGTCCCAGGTCCCGTCGCCCGTCAGATCGTAGGAAAGCCGAACCTGGGTGGCGCTACCTACCGAGGTCCCGGCATCGACGAACAGGTCGAAGGCCGGCGTGCCCTTCGGGGTGAGGGTGACCCCACTGCCAGTGAACGTCGTGGCCTTCGTCGGAGTGCCGTCACACTGGCAGTTGGCGGCCGGCAGGCTGACCTGTCCTGCCGTCTGCGCCGCGCCGAGTGAACCGTTGTCGCGCAGGTAGAGCCGGCCCGAGGCCGGTGGTGCGGTGGGTGTGCCGGTCGGTGTCGGCGTCGCGGTCGGTGTCGGCGTCGCGGTCGGTGTGGGCGTCGCGGTCGGTGTCACCGTCGGCGTGGGTGTGGTGCTCGGTGGGGGTGGTCCCGGCACAGCCCTTGCGTTGCCGCCGCTCCAAGAGATCGCGCCGGTGGTCACAGTCTTCCCGGCCGGTGCGGTAACCAAGGTGCCGTCGGAGAAGGTCACGGTCAGTGACGCCCTGCCGATGTTCGCGACCACGTAGGTCCGTTTTCCAGCCTTCGTGAATGCCGCGGCCAGCGGGTGGTCGGCCGTCACGGCGGAGTCCACGTTCCCGAGTGCCGCCAGGTTGCGGATCCAGTGGAAGGTGTGCGCCTTCGTCTCACCTTCCTCGCTGGAGAAGTTGGGATTCGCCCTGAACTTGTCGAGCGCGAGGCCCGGGTCACCGAGAGCGAGGAACTCCCACAAGATGTCCTGCCAGGCGATCGGGTCACCGCCTCGATTCTTGACCACCTCGTTGTAGTTGATCTTGTTGTACGCCGGGTCGAGCCCGAGGTAGAGATGGCTGCCGGTGATCGGCAACTGGTTGATGCCCTGGATCTTCTCCGGGTCACCGCTGAACCAGGTGGCGTAGGCGCCGCCGTCACCCCAGACCATGCCGACCGTCGAGTGCTTGAAACCGGACGGGAACGTCGAGTTGTCGACATCGAACCAGTAGTCCTGGATCGCCGCAGCCTGGGTCGTATAGATGTAGATTCCGGCGTCACGGACAGCGGTGTTGCCTGTTGCCTGGCCCCACTGGATCAACGCGCCGGCGAAGTTCATCCCTTCCGAGGACGACTCCTGGTTGTTGCCCGAGGCGAACGAGCCATGACCAGAAGCCCAGTCGTGACCGGCGTAGATGTCGAAGTCGCGCAGATACGGGAAGCGCGCGTCGCCCCGGTCGTAGTTGTTAGCGGCCCGGATCAGCAGATCGATCATGCCGCCGTACTGGCTCGACTTGGCCCAGCCGGGATCGAACTTGGCCAAGGTCGCGGCGGCAGCGATGAAGTAGCCGTAGTGGAAGTGATGATCATTGAGCTCCTGGTCGGAGCCGTAGCTGGCGTCGTAGCCGATCAACGTGCCCCAGTTCTTGTCGTAGTAGAACAGGTGGTTCGTCTCACCGGCAGATGCGGTCAGCCAGTTGGTCAGCGTGGACTTCATCGATGCGAGGGCCTTGTCGCGGGTGCCGGTTTCTCCCACCAGATCGGCGATCTCGGCGATCCGGGCGGAGCGGCCCAGGCCCTTGCCGGACCAGTAGGTGTCCTGAGTCACCTGTCCCGCCGGGTCGTTTGCGACCTGGTCCAGGTAGTTGACCAGTGTGGCCTTGTCCGCCCCGGCCGACGTCGCCACCGCGGGGAGCTCGGGCAGGATTCCGTGGAACTTCATCGACGTGGTGAACGAGCTGACCCCCACCAGGTTCTTCATCGTGCCGCGTGGGGACTCGTAGGTCTGCGAGATCGGGGTCGCCCTGGTCAGCGCCTTCCACTGGTGCGGATACAGCGAAACCACCGTCTTGGTCTCCGTGCCTTCCTTGGCGGCGGTGGTGAAGCCGTACGTCGATGTCACCGATCCGCTCGCGGCGGCATAGCTGTAGCTGATCTTGGTCCCGGTGACGTGGGCATGGGCATACCTGCCGTAGGAGGTGGCCAAGGCGCTGCGCTGGCTGTCGGTGCTGTTCGACGTGGTGGGCAGCACCGCGACGGTGAAGTACTTCTTGCCGGCCAAGGACGAGGAGATCGTGGTCCCGGAGACCGCCCAGGATCCGCCGGTCGGGGCGTAGGCGACATAGTCATGATCACGGATGGTGAAGCCGATCCTGCCCCCGCTGTTCAGCCAGACCTTCGACGGTCCATCGGTACTGAGTTGCGCGTCGCCGCCGGACACGGTGTAGTACGACATCGGCAGACCGTGACCGATGGTCGCCCGGAGGGTCCGGGCTCCGTCGGTCCAGATCGGCGACACGGTCCAGTCCGACCAACCGTCGACCTTGACCGTGCCTGCGTTGAGGCCGGCAACTCCGACGAGGAGGTCGCGGGTGTAGGAGAACTTGTATTCCGAGCCGGGGAAGGTCGGGACAGTGGCGTAGGAGATGCCCAGTCCGCCCGGATAGGTGTCGTAGGCGGCCGGGTGGGCGAACATCGGCTCACCGAAGGCGCAATCGGTCCTCTTGAACAAGATGGAGGTCCACCAGTCGTTGGTGGGCACGGCACCGGCCGGGGCATTGCCGGTGACCCACGCCCGTGGGTTCGTCGAGATGTCGCCGCAGCCCGTCGGGAGCTTCTGGCCGGTCGGCAAGGTCGTCGTGTAGGAGCCCGCACCGACGGCGGCTGCTGCTGCGGACTGCGGCGAGGCGACGGCGATCAGCGACGCGAGCACGAGGGCCGAGATCGACAGCAGCGCCAGTGGTGCTCGCCACCGCCGACGCCGGACGCGATCGCGGTCTGGACAATTGTCTTCGGGCAGGCTGATCGGCGAGAACGTCACGGGTACTCCTGGGGGATGGAGGCACGGGGAATGCGGTGGAGCACGTTGCGGAAGCGCTGTGAAACCGATATAGAACTGTCGTGGGAGCGCTCTCACGGGGGTCTAGACGTCACCGTAACCTCACATGTGACGTACGTCAATGGTTCGACGAGACTCACGAAAACTGCCCGCGAAACGCTGTCCGTGCCTCACGTGGGAATGCCCGCGAAACGGTGAGCGTGGTGGGCATGGGGAGTGGGTTGTCGATGCAGTCTCGTGCCGAGG
>JBBSQJ010000136.1:0-11834 GCA_038257965.1 Propionibacteriales bacterium | reverse complement strand
TACAGGCCGCGGATGAGGTAGACCGTGTTGTCCAGCTTCTCCGGACCCATCCCGGCCCGCTCGACATTTCCCAGACCCTCCGGCCAGCCGTCACCATCGGCGTCCAGGTTGCGTACGACATAGCGCAGGTTGCGTTTGGCGAAGTCGTAGTTGGCGTTCAGGAACGCGCGATCGCCGGTCCAGCGCCAGAGCAGGGCGATGGTGCTGGGGAACTTGACCGTCTCGTCGGTGTTGAAGTCATAACTGATCGTGCCGTCGGGATTCGTCTGGCGCGAGTCGTGTCCGAAGTACGTCGAACCGTCCGAGACCACCTCGTGCGTGACCACCCCGGAGCGGTTGTTCAGCAGGTCCGAGATCTCGCGCAGGGTGTTCAGGTGTCCTTCGATCGCCTCGAACTGCCCCACCGACACCGCAGCGAACGCGGTGTACTCGGCGTCGGTACCGAAGATCCACGGGTAGTCCGGGTAGCCGGCACCGATCCAGGTCGCCTTGTCCACCGTGCCAACCGGGTCGGGGAACTGCTTGCCCTGGTTCGTCCAGCGGATCTGCAGATCAGTGGCCCGCTGAGTCAGGTCGGCCATGTTCTGCTTGCCCCACTCGACCGCCTTGGCCACCGTCGGATCGCCGGGCAGCCACAGCCGGGTGTGGGCGCCCAGGGCGCGGCGGGTGCGCTTCTTCTTCGCCAGTGCGGCGGACGGGTCGTGCAACAGCTTGGCGAGTTCCGCTCGCGCTGTCGCGCTCCCCCGATCCGATCCGGCGACGCCGAGCCAGATCGTTCTCGACCCGTGCGCCGGTAGCGACAGCCGGTAGTTCAGCCGCCCGCCCGTGCCGTTCCCGAACGGGCCGTCGTCGCAGGCGGACGGCTTGGGGTCGCTCGGCGCCCCCGGTTCGGTGCCGGTGCAGCGGTGTCCCGGTCTCGGACCCCAGAACTGCTTGCCGATCGCCCCCGAGGTAGGCCGCAGCGCGGTCCCGACCGCCGCCGCGTAGTGGTGCGTGGGCGCGCCGGGCAGCGCGCCGTCGTCGGTGAAGACGAGCCGGCGTCCGTCGTAGGCGCCCTTGTCCGGGAGATTGTCACTGGCGTTGGGGGTGACCCCGGCGAAACCCCACGGGAACTGACCCATCAACTCCGAGTGGGTGTCGACGGTGAGCTTGGCCGTCCGAGCGCGTCCTGGGTTGTCGATGGTCAGACCGAGCAGCACTCCGCGCCGGCCGTCCGGCGCCACGTCGGTGCGGCTCACCTTCAGACCGGCGGTCCTGGGCAGCTCGTAGCGGGTGTAGCCCCAGCCGCTGGTGAACCGGGTTGCCGGTCCGATCCACTGACCGTCCAGCCCGAACCAGACGCCGTCGACCAGCTTCACCGGCGGCGTCCACACGCCGCCCATCTCGCCGGTGATGTGCCAGCCGTTGGCGTAGAAGCCGCCGTCTTCGAACCCGAGCACCTGGGCCCGGGTCCCGGCGGCGACCTCGCGGCGATCGGCCAGCCGCTTTGTGACCGACAACTCGGCGCCGCGGGCGGCGTGCTCCCCCGTGCCCTGAGCGCCCACCCGTTCCCCCGTGCCCCGAGCGCCCACCTGCTCCCCCGTGCCCTGAGCCTGTCGAAGGGCTGGAGATTGTGGACGTTCGGGCGATTCACCGGCGGCGCTCGGACTGCCGACCAGGGCGAGGCCCAGCAGTCCGCTCACTGATGCTGCGATGATCCACTGACGGTTCACACTGACCTCCCGGCTCGACGACGAAACGCGATCAGGTGGCGCTCTCCCCGATCGACGCGGGTGGACGTCGGGGCTGACTCTACGACGCGAACCGGCTGGCGGACAGGGGTTGACGTGAGCGCCCCGAGATGACCGTGCACCACGCCGCCACGTCGTCTCAGACTGTGGAGCAAGGAGTTCCTGTCAACCTGCGCATACCGGTGACCGATGTGGGCGGGGTCGGTCTCAAGCGAGTGTCAGCTCAGGTCATCTTCGATAGCGCGCTCATCGCTAGGTGGGCGGCATCGATCCGAAGTGAACACTCCGGACCACTGGGTGGTTCCCGGCCCCAGCCTGGTAGGCGTCGGCGCTGGACTCATAGACCAGTTGCAGTCGGTTGTTGGCGATGGTGATCCCCTCGCTCCGAGGGGGAGCGGTGATCCCGTTGCCGATCGCCGTCGAGCCGTTATAGGCGATGTGGCGTGGCCACACGATGAGTGAGCTGTTCGCCCATCCCCACGACTTCGACCAAACGATCTTGCCTGCGGTCACTGCCACCCCCTGCACCTTGGACGGGGTCGGCAACGAGTCTCGCAATCTCGGTTCTCCCTTGACGATCTCGTAGCGATACATGGTCGATCGGTGATTCTCATCGCAGGTACCGACCCACACGCTGGTGCCGTCACCGTAGGCGTACGACGCGGCGCTGCGCACCGACCACTCCTTGTCGGCGTGAATCAGACTGCCATGGCCGGCTGCCAGCTTCGACGGCGAGTACCGCAGCAGGCGGCCGTCCATGGCCACCCACAGATAGCCGGCCGCGGTCGCCAAGCCGCCCAAATGGCGCTGCGTGTTCAGCTTCAGCGCTTTGATCTCGTGGGTCGAGGACCGGGTCATGAGCGAGATGATGCTATTGGCGCGGTGCCCGTACTCGTGGGAGCCGTCGTAGTACGAAATGATCATCTTGTCGGCACCCCACCACGTGATGCCCTGCGGCACCCATCGAGTGTCGTGCCGAGGCATCGTGTGCGACCGCACACTGAAGTACTTGTAGTACTCGTTGTAGACGGCCGGGTGGGCACTCGCGGGCGCCAGATTGGTCAGGGTCAGCGTCCCCGCTGTGCCAGCGGCCAGAGCTGCACCGGCCCCCAGCCGGACAAGGTCCCTGCGGCTCACTCGGTCGTTCATCGTGCCCTCCTGGTTCGTCGGTGAAACGCTCACACGGTGCTCACGCTACGTTCAAGAGGTGTCACCGATCATCGACACTCGACCTCCACCTTGTTACCAGTGACACGTGCGACCCTGCTCGGCAGTCTCGACGGACTGCCCCGCATGCACAAGGCAGGTCAGTCATCTATGTCCCGAGGTTCGGCGTCGGCGCGCTGCCGTTGCTGGAGCAATGACGTCATGGGGTCTGATGACCACACTGGAACCCGATCCATCGAGACAGCTCACATTCGCCACGTGCTCGGCACATGATGACGCCGACAACGTTGATCACTGTGCCCGTCGCGTTGATGCGATCGTCAGCGCTCGACGCACTTCGTCGCCGGACAGCACCTGGTCCGGCGACGCGAGCCAGATCAGCAGGGAGCCGTTGATCATGGTGAAATACAGCTTCGCCAGGGCGGCGATTTCGTCGTGGACCAACCGCGGGTGTGCGGCCTCGAGCAGTCGGGCCAGTGAGCCGATCGAGTGGGCGGTCGCCGCCGCCATGATCTCGGGGGGACCTGACTGCGACCGGTCCGGACCATGTTTTCCAGTGCGACCAGGCTCGACCGGCTCGATACGGCTGGAATCGGAGATCGATGGCAGGTGCCGGCCGTCGCCGAGGCGATCGGTCACCATCCGGATTTCTACTTCACCCCGCTGATCCGGGTCACGTCGCCGAGATGGTCCCGCGGTCGCGTGACGCTCCTCGGCGATGCAGCCTGGTCCGGCTCACCGCTGACCGGCAGGGGAACGGCGATGGCGGTGATGGGCGCCGAGGCACTGGCCGATGCGATCGCACGCCATCTGGAGGATCTTCCGCGCGCCGCCGGCGAGTACGAACACAGGATGCGGCGGTGGCGGCGGTGGGGCCACGCCCGCGGCACATCCCGGACGCTGCGGGCGTGGGCGCCGATGACGCGCCGCGAGATCGCCAGGAACGCCGCCCTGATGCGGATGCTCACCGCGGGGAGGCGGACGTTCGCCCGGCAGGGCTGAACCGTCATGCTGACCACCAAGAGTCCCCGACCCGGCAGTCAACGCGGCGGTGCAGGGCGCGATCACCAAGCTGACCTCGGCCAGCGGCTCCCTCGGTCAGCCAGCCGGCGCTGTCCGGCGCGTCCGCCCGGGTGCTCGCGGACGCCGAGAACCGGGCGGAGCAGCTCGGTCCCGTGTCATCACACCCCGACGTTCCGGTTTGGTAGCGTTGACGGACGGCCCAGCGTGGCGCCCGCGACGTGTAACGCCTCATCGATCGGATATCTCAGGCCTGGTCGTCCACTTCATTACGTGGTAGATGGGTGCGGGCGACCCGCGCCCGTATCGGTCGTTGTCCGGGTGCGGCTCGCGAGGAGCTGTTCGCGCAAGATGTCGGCGTGACCACTGTGCTGAGCGAGCTCGCGCAGCACCTGCAGATGGATCCAGCGGAGGGTCATCGCGCCCATCCGATGGCCGTTCACAACGTCGTCGAGCCCGTGCATCGTGCCCACCTCCCGCGCAGTGACGCAGGCCTGGTCATATCCGGCAAGCACCGACTCGACTGTGTCCACCTCGGTCAAGGCGAACGAGTCGTCCACCGCGGCAGGCTGCCCCAGCCGCGTCCTCGGTGTGCCGGTGATCGCCTCCTGATACCAGACCACCTGCAGGAAGGTCGCGTGCTTGACCAACCCCAGCAGCGTCGTCCTGGACGGGACGAGCCGGGCTCGCACCTCTTCGTCGGTCATGCCCTCGAGCGAGGTGCGCAGCATCGCGCGATGCGCGTCGAGGAAGACGGCGAGCTGTCCGGCTTCGTCCAGCGTCCGCAGGGCGAACGCGCGGTCGACCGAACGCGATCCCGGCAACGTCATGGTCGAGAGTCTGCCGTGCTCGGCTGACCTGATCGGACGGGCCCGATGGCTTCGGGTGCACAACGTGATGGATGATGGTCGTGTCGCCAGATCATCGTCTCGCGAGGGACGCCTCACGAGGCTAATGGTCGACTCTAGGCTGACGACATGCCGGACACGAACTTCGTCGTCTTCTTGAACGGTGGCTACGGAGTCGGCAAGTCATCGACACTCGACCACATCGGAGACGTTTTCGCCGAGACCGAGAGAGCCTTCAGCCTGATGGACGTTGATTGGTTTCACCGATCCTGGCCCCCGGCCGTCGAGGACCCCGAGAACACGCTTGTCGAGGCCGCCAACCTGGCCCTCGTGTGGAGCAACTACCTGAGCGCTGGCCCGCGACAACTGGTGGTCGCCGGAGTAATCGCCTCCGACCGCGATCGAGATCGCTACGCGACCGCATTCTCGCTGCCGGTGCGTTCGGTCCGCCTGACCGCCAGCGAACGCGCGACCGAAGACCGGCTCCGACGTCGCTATACCGAGCACCAGACCAGAAGCCTGGCCTGGCACCTGCAGCGGCAATCAGACCTCACCCAGTCGCAGTCCCTGGGCAACCTCGACGAACTCGTCATCGACACGACCGACCTGCGCCCGCGAGAAGTTGCAGAAGCGGTGTTGCATCACTTCGACCTGCTTTGAGCCAGGTCCGGGCCGCTTCTGAGCCAGGTCGAGATGACGACTGGAGCACTCTGGTCCAGCGACTTCTCGGCCACGGAGCCGAACCCCGCGTCCCGCGAGCCGAACCATCACGGTGGTGGGAGGATGGCGTTATCGACCAAAGCCTGAAGCAGGCCCGCTTCGTGGTGAAGGCGCCGGGCCGTGTCAGGCTTCGCACCAGCGAGTGAGTCGGCGGCCATGCGCCGCTCGTGGGCCTCCTGCAACACGATGTTGATCATGTCTGGTTCAGTCAGCAGGCGGCGCTGGACATCGGCGCGTCCGGGGCCGACCACCGACAGTTCGATCGCACCGGCCGCATCCGACGGGCCCAGCGGAACGGCCTCGGCGTTGTCGATCGCTGCCAGCGCCGTTCGGTACACGGCGAGCGCGTCACGATCGCGCTGCTTCATCGCGCCTACCACGGCGGACTTGAGAGCATTACGGATCGACGTCGCATCATTGGCCGGCACGGCATCATCATGTCTGATGCCGCCACGGCGATGCACGAGCGAGCCCAGCCGGATCGGGGCCGCGGGTCACCGCGGCTGTCCGCGGGTGGTCGATCTGACATGCTCGATGGGTGCGCGTCATCGTCTTGTCCGACACCCATGCCCCGCGCTATTGGACGCGGTGCCCGCCGACCCTCGCCGCTCGGCTCGAGGGTGCCGACCTCATCCTGCACGCCGGCGACGTTTGTACCCCGGACGTGCTCGACGAACTGGCGCAGTTCGCCCCCGTGCAGGTGGTGCGTGGCAACAACGACGGTCCGGACGTGGCCGCCTGGGGGGCACCGGAGACACTGGAACTCACGCTCGACGGACTTCGGGTCGGGATGATCCACGATTCCGGTCACAAGGACGGCCGCCTGGTGCGGATCAGGCGCCGCTTCCCCACCGCAGACCTGGTGATCTTCGGCCACTCCCACATCCCGATGAACCTCGCAGATGATCACTACCGGATTTTCAATCCGGGCTCCCCGACGGACAAACGGCGCCAGGCGTACGGGACCTTCGGTGAGTTGATCATCGAGGGTCGGCTGATCTCGGCGGAGCTGATCGAGCTGCGCTGATCACCGGATCTGCGACATCGGCGGGCAACGAGTCGCCGTCGCCACAGCCAGAACCCGGCGGACGAAGGTCCTGCTACCGCGATCATCGGTGGTGTCGTACGGCCCTCGAACACCGACATCGGGTCTGACACAGTGAGGCATGATCAGACACCATCCGCGGACCTCGATCGGCTGCCTGCCGTGGAGATGGGAGAGACCCTGCTTCCCGGGGTCGGATCGCGCTACGAGTTCACCACGACCACCGGTGAGCAGATCGCCGTCGTGTTGGCCCGTACGCCCACAAACTCGCAGAAAGTGGGCGCTTCTTACATGATTCCCCGGCGTGTCGTTGTCATACGTGCACAGTTGCCGGGGAAGGTAGGCGCGGCGTCAACGCGGGATTGTCAAGCCACCGTCGACCGGCAGCACCACGCCGGTGATGTAGGACGACTCCGACGAGCACAGCCAGACGGCGGCATCGGCCTGCTCCTCGGCTTCCGACCCCCGCCCCAGCGGAATAGCGTCGATCACCTTCTGGAACTGCTGCGGCACCTCCGCAGACCACTGCCGCAAAGCGGTCGTCATCGTGGCGCCGGGGCAGATGGCGTTCACCCTGATCCCGTCCGGGGCGCCTTCGATCGCGCCGGTCTTGGTCAACCCGATCAGGCCCCACTTGCTGCTGACGTAGGGAGACAGACCCCAGCTGCCCGACAGTGCCGCCGTCGAGGCCGTGTTGACGATGGCACCCCCGGTCCCCTGGCTCTTCAGCTGGCGCATCTGGTGCTTCATCGCATACATCGCTCCGACCAGGTTGACCCCGAGGATGCGCTGCCAGTCGGCGCCGTCCTGGTCGGTGATCGGCTTGGTCACGGTCGAGACGCCGGCGTTGTTGTGGGCGAAGTCCAGCGCCCCCCACAATTCCACCACTTCGGCGACCAGTGCCGCGACGTCGGCTTCGTCCGAGGCATCGGCGTGCCGGTACGCGGCGGTTCCGCCCGCCTCCCGGATCAGACGCACCGTCTCTTCTCCGCTGTCGTCGTCGAGATCGGAGACCAGGACCCTTCCCCCCGCGGCGGCGAAGGCCAAGGCGCTCGCACGCCCGATCCCGTCCCCGGCTGCGGTGACCAGGCCGCGCTTGCCGTCCATCGAAACCATGACGCTGAACCCTTCTGTTCCTCCTAGCTGTATCGCATGCAGGTGAACATGCCCGCGGCGGCCAGCAAGGCGATGGCGGCCGCGGACGACCCGACCAGGATGGCCAGTGCGCCCGCCACCGCGAGTAGACCTGCGACCGTCTCGAGCAGCACGTCTCGGCCTGCGTTCGACCTGATCGGCTCGGGCGGATCGTCGAACTGACGTACCCACGCCGGATCGTCGGTACGCAGCCTTTCTTCGAGATCGTTCAGTTGCCGGCGATCTTGTTCATCGGACATCTGACCCACCTCCTTGCTCACAGGCAAATGTGCGTTGCTACATCATGAGCGCCGGCTGGCGGCGACCACGGGACGACCGTTCCGGTTGGACCGGCCGGGGCTGTAGCGGCCCGCGTCGGCCAGCCGCTGGCACGGCGTACAGAGGCTGGTCATCGGCAAGATCTCCAGCCGCTCCGCCGGGATCGGCTCGGCGCACCGTTCGCAGAACCCGTACGAACCGTCGCCCAGCCGCTGCACCGCAACCTCGATGTCGCGCAGCGCGGCCTCTGCCGTCACCTCGAGCACCTTGATCATCTGACGCCGGGACTGGTCGTCGTCCACGACCGCGTCGGCCATCTCTCCCGCGAGCTCGGCGAGCTGCTCGGTTCGCAGGGTGCGCAACTCCTCGAGCTCGGCCCGGATGACCGAGAGCTGAGGTTCGCTCAGGACGTCGTCCCCGGTCCGGACGGGCCTGGTGTCGAGATTGTCAGACATGATCATTTCCCTTCTGCTCTGAAGCGACAGATGAGTCGGCCGGACCGTACCGGCGCGACGAGAGGTCGGATGAGTCTCAGCCGAGAGCGGCAAAGACCCGATCGGTGAACACCGATCGCGACTGGTGCCGGCACGGGCCGGCAAGTCCAGGTGGCAGCAGACAGGTTCGACTGGTGCCCAGATGTGTGGCCCCGCATCGGCCGGCCGCGGCCGGCCGACGCTCAACGCTGGCGTCGTGCCCGTCGAGGCGGCCGGTGTCGCCTGTGGATCGGCTCATCGGCACCTCCTCTGACAGCCCTCTGGACCGGCAGCATGTGGCCGGTCCCCCATTGTGCCGGGCAAATCTCTGCCGCTCCAGTGCCACTCCCGGCGAAGATCGGGCGCTCGTTCTTGCCGATGATCGGCAATCAGATCAAGGCAGGCCATGATCGGACGTCCTTCACGGCCAGCAGCCGGTCAGGGTGGTCGGTGTGCCTGTCGAACACCAGCCGCGCCGGGACATTCCGGGCGAGCACGTCCTCGAACACGGACTGGAGCCACGGCCTGGGGGTCAGGCGGCGGTCGTGTAGGCGTCACGACTACGCGGGTCGCCACGCTCGCGGCGGACCGTCCTGCGCCTGCGACGCCAGTCTCGAAAAGCTTGCATGATCCGAGCGGTCTGCTCGGCTCGTTCGGTGACGGCGTCCTGCTCGGCGCCGGTGTACGCGCCGAAGACGGCGAAGTCGACGTACATGATCGTTCCTCTTGGCTGGGCGTGCGGTAGGACTGCGCCGTCCACTGATCGAAGGACGAGGCGGCAGCAACTCGCCGATGAGGGCTCAGGGGATGAGGGCCGCGAGAGCGGCCTGACTGGGACGGGCCTGGCTAGCCGAGGATGTCGGCGCCGCGCACCGCATCGAATCGGGAGTCGCAGCATCGGACCGTAGCGACATTGCTATGCATCACAAGCCTCCCTCGCGCAATCTCGACCATCTGCGACCGTGTTGGTCCTACGTTCACGGTAGGAAACGCTCGTGGTCGGCGCAAAACGTTTTCCTGTTACGATCGGAGAGTGTCGTCAAGCTGGACTTGACGTTACCCGTGTCGTCAAGTAAAGCTTGACGCATGACTTCCTACCCCATGACCATGTACGGGATCCGCGAGCGCCAGCCCGGTCCTCGCTGGCGGGCGCTGTTCGAGGCGACCTGGCCGGCCTATCGACGCTGGTACCTGAAGGACGGGCCGGACGCCCGACCATCGTTGGAGAGGTCCGCCGGCGCATTGGCCCGCCACATGCCGGAGCTGCTGCCGACCTGGGCCCGGCTCGCAGAGCAGACCGGCTTCGACACCGAGGCGAGCGCCATGCTGACCCAGTGGAAACTGCCCACGTTCGCCCCGGCCGCCTGCAGTCAGGTGGTCAGCAACGAGTCGGCTCCGGCGCTGTTGCGCAACTACGACTACGCACCCGAGTTGTTCGAGGGTGTGAGCATCTCGACCGAATACCTCAAGCCTGTGATCGGGACCGGCGACTGCCTGTGGGGGCTGCTGGACGGGATGAACGGCTCGGGACTGGTGATCTCCCTCACCTTCGGCGGTGACAGCGCGACCGGTGACGGGTTCGGCATCCCGCTGATCGTCCGCTACCTGCTGGAGACCTGCGACACGGTGCAGCAGGCGTGGGAAGCCGTACGGCAGATCCCGGTGGCGATGGCGTACAACCTCACCATGATGGACGCCGACGGCGACGTCGGCACCGCTCATATCGGACCGGATCGGGTCGCGGAGTTCCGCGAGCAGCCGTTGGCGACCAACCACCGCTGGAGCAAGCCGATGAACCCGGCCCACGCCGCCCGCTACCGCAGTATCGAGCGCTTCGACACGCTGAGCGCGGCACTCACCGACGGCGAGTCGGCCGACGACATCGGTGACGCGTTGCTGCGTCCTCCGCTGTATGCGCGCGAGTTCGGCGCCGGCTTCGGCACGCTGTACACCGCCGACTATCGGCCCCAGTCCGGGTCCCTCACCTATCGCTGGCCGGACCGGGTCTGGTCGCGGTCCTTCGATGCCGCCGAGGACCGCATCGAGGTGGTGCTGACCGAGCGGTGACAATAGGTCACCATGGCGGCCGATCAGCAGACCGATCTCATCCAGCTCACCGACGAGGAGCTGGGCGCACTCGCCCGAGCCGTCGTCGCCGAACTTGCCAGTCGAGGCACCACCGCGTCGTTCCAGACCTTGATCGCCCTGAGCGGGGAGGTCGGCGTCGGGGTCGGCGAGGCGGCCCGGCGGGCGGCCGAGCAGGGTTCGTGGAGCCAGGTCGCCGAGATCACCGGCACCACCAAGCAGGCCGCCTGGTCTCGCTGGCACTAGCTCGGCCCAGCCCGCCCGGCCCGGCCCCGCCCGGCAAGTGTGCGCTAACGGCAAGTTCCACCGGCGTGTCGCTGTAAGAGCTGCACAGTTTCCGGAGCGGGATGGGAAGGGGAAAGCGGAAGCGTTACTCGTAGACGAACTTCTGGTCTCCGCGGTGCAACCAGGTGAGTCCGTCGCGGAGCCGATCCCGCCAGTTCTCCCAGTTGTGTCCGTCGCGTGACTCGACGTAGCGCACGTCCATGCCGACCTCGCGGAAGGTGGAGACCATCGACCGGTTGGGGTTGATCAACGGCTCGTACATCCCGCAGGTCATGAAGATCCTCTCGGTGATGCGCCGGGGGCGGGACCGATAGGCGTTGACGAACTTGACCACCGGGTCGAACACGGGTCCGCCGCCGTGCTGGGCGCCGATGTCGGTGAACACCAGGGAGGCGGACTGCAAGAACAACGATCCGAACTGGTCCGGGTAGCGCGCCGCCGTCGATGTCGCCGCCACGCCGCCGAAGCTGGAGCCCATCAACGTACGACCATCCGGGGTCGGCACGAGCGGGAAGGTGTCGATCAGATACGGGGTCAGCTCCCGCGCGACGAAACGGGCGTGCGGAGCATGGTTGGCGTACTCGATCAGCCTCCGCTCGCCGGCCGGGAGAAAGGCGACCATCATCTCGGCGACCTCGCCGCGGTGGATCAGGTTGTCCAGCACGGTCCGGAACGAGGTGTAGTTCAGGTAGTCATCTCCGTCGTACACGATCAGCAGCGGGTACCGCAGGACGGTGCGGAAGCGCGCCGGCAGATACAGCCAGAACGGGACCTCGCGCCGCAGCGCCTTGCTTTTCAGCGACTGCTCGATCAGCTCTCCTGGACGCGCCTCCGGGTCGGGCAGGGACCACTCGGGCACCTCATAACCGGTGGCCGCCACCGCCGAACTCGCCCCGAACGGACCGTGCGCGAGCTTGGGGTTCAGCGGATCGTTGACGTGGGACTCGCGATGATCACCACGGACCAGTTCGAACTGGTACTCCACCCGCGAGCCCGAAGGCAGCTCGATCGTGACGTACCACAGGTCCGTGTCACGGATCCGACGCAG
>JBBSQJ010000135.1:0-11849 GCA_038257965.1 Propionibacteriales bacterium | reverse complement strand
TCTGAGCACTCCGGTGTCGGCGTCGCCCGTCGCCGAGCGGCGAGCCGCTCGGGACGCGACGGTCACGGTCCGGGAACTGCTGCAGCTGAACTCGCCGGCGCACGCCGTGGTCAAGCGCTGGCTGGTCGGACCCGGCCAGTCGATCGGACTCGGGCGCCCACTGCTCGAGGTGGAGCTACGCTCCGGCAATCCCGAGGTTCCTGGAGCCACCACGACAGTCGTGTTGCGCTCGCCCTACGACGGCGTCGTGCATCGGACTTTCGTCGCCGCAGGTTCGGAGTTGCACGCCGACGACCTGCTGATGGGTTACCGCCAGGTCGGCGCGTTCCTCCACCGGCCCGGCCGTGCCCAGGAGACCGACGCCGGCGTCCGGATCGAGGTGCCGATTCCGACGGCGGCGACGGCGGAAGCCGGTCGCCCAGTTGTCTTCGTCGACCGGGTGCCGCGTGGCATCTGGTGGTCCGCCACGTTCTGCCTGCTCACCCAGCCGGGAGATCATCTGATCGGTGTCGGCTACACCCGGGGCAACTCCTGGTTCGGGGTCGCGACCTGTCCAGTCCACGTCGACGACCGGGGTCTCGTCGACATCGTCTACACCGATCCCGGGCTGGTCGCCACGGCAGTGCTCGAGCCAGTCACCCCACGGGCAGCCTCAGGCCGACTCGCGCTGCACGAAGCTCATTTGTCAGCCGACTCGACCAGGATCTCCTGACTGCGAAGCGGCGTGAGATCGATGACTGGGTCAATGGTTCGCCGGCCAAGCCGCCGGCCACCGTCACGTGGTCACCGGCTCCGCGGCGGCAGTGAACTTCGGCTCCCACCTGGGCTTCGCAAGCACGGTGACGATGTACAAGCCCAGGCCGATGAGACCCATGATGAGCCAGGCCCAGACCAGCGTGGTCGCGTGACTGTTGTCCGACGTCGTTTCGGCGCCGTAGAAGAAGCCGCCGAAGATCGGGGCGATTGCGGCGCCTGCGAGTGCGAACACCGACACCGTCCCGTAGACCGCGGAGTAGTCCTTCTCGCCGAACAGCTTGCTGGCCAGGTATGCCGGAGTGACGGTGACCATGGTCGCACCGAACCCGTGCAGGAAGCCGAAGAGCGCGCCGCTGACGATCGTAGACGGTGAGAGCATGAAGGCGAACTGCAAGGCATTGGCCAGCGACACGATGATGATGGCGAGCATCAGGGGCAACCTGTCGAACAAGACGCCGGTGATGAACTTGCCCGCCATCACGAAGAGTCCGATCGTCGACAAGATGAAGCCGGCAACGACGACCGGCGAGTTGAGCGCACCGAGGATCGGGTCGAGGTTCGAGATCATGCCGTTGACCGAGACGCCGCTGAAGATGAGCGCGGCGCCGAGCAACCAGAAGGCCGGCGACCGGTAGACCTGCGGCTGGGTGAGCCCCGGCCGTTCCCCAGGGGTCGCCTGCGCATCCAGCAGAGCCGCTTCGGCCTCCCACCCGAGCGGCTTGAAACCCTTCTGCTCCGGCTTGTTCCGCAGCACCAGGATCGACAGCGGGACCAGCACTATGACTTGGATGGCGGCCAGCACCAGGTAGGTGTTACGCCAGCCGACACCGGGCAGCAGGTAGAACTTGATCAGCGGGACGAAGATCAGACTGCCCAACCCGGACCCGGCGGTCGCGATACCGAGCGCCGTGCCGCGCAACCGGACGAACCAGTTGGTGATCATCGACGAGATCGGAATGGTTGTCGCCGCGACGAGCGCAATGCCCTGTAGCGCCGCAGCGAGGTAGATCATGATGACGCTCTGCGCGTTGGACAGCAAGACGTTGGCCAGAGCCGCAAGGATGACGCCAGCGGTGATGATCCAGCGCGCGTCGATCCTTTTGAGCAAGTTGCCGACCAGCGGCGAGAACGGGATCCCGGCGAGGGTTATCGCGGTGTAGGCGAGTGTGAAGGCTGCGATCGAGATGCCGGGAAGCTCGCGGATGACGGGGTTGATGAACAACGAGAACGAGTTGATCACGGTGCCGAAGATCGACGCCATGAGCAGTACGCCCACGATCACGATCCACCACCCGTAGAAGAAGCCCTTCTGCGGTGATGGAGTGCTTTCGGCAGACTGCGACATCGTGGCCCTTTCGAGGATCGCTACTCGGTCACTTCGCGTTGGCAGCCAACCAGGCGGTTGCCACGCCGGCGTGCAAAGCCGCGCCATAGGCGAAGGCGGCCTCGTCTTGATGCATTTCGGGGCTGTGGACGTAGGGCCACCCCTCGTGGCCGGTCCCGAGCCAGCAATACAGCGCCGGAATCTGCTCCGACACATACGAGAAGTCTTCGGTGCCGGCCATGCAGCCAGGGTCGAAGCGGCCGGCCTCACCGAAGATGGAGTCGATGACGGGAATCAACTGCTCGGTGAGCTGCGGATCGTTGTAGGTCACCGGAGTATGCAGGTCGTGGGTGACGTGGGTGCCGCGCCAGGCCTTGACGATCGCGTCGATCATCTCCGGGATGCGCTCGCACATGTGCCCACGGGTGGCCGGATCCTGGCTGCGCATGTTGCCGTCCAAGCGGGCGGTCTCGGGGATGATGTTGGTGACTGTTCCGCCGCGGAGCGCGCCGACGGTGAACGTCGTCATCTGGGAGGCGTCGATCTCGCGCGTGAACATGAGATTGAGCGAGGTATAGACCTGAGTGGCGATCATGATTGGATCCACTGCTCGTTGAGGCTCGGAGCTGTGTCCGCCGACACCGGTGATATCAACGATGTAGGTGTCCATCGATGAGCTCATCGCACCCTTGGTGACGCCGACCGTGCCGACTTCGAACGACGGGTTGGCGTGCAGACCGAAGCCCGCATCGACGTGCGGATCCTCCAGGACTCCGTCATCGATCATCAATCTGGCTCCGCAGCCCCACTCCTCACCGGTCTGGAACATCAGCTTCACGCAGCCCTCCAGCTCGGACTCGTGGTTCTTCAGGAGCTGAGCGGCGCCGAGCAGCATGGCGACATGGCCGTCGTGTCCGCAGGCGTGCATCCGGCCGTCGATGGTGGACTTGAAGTCGGACTCCCACAACTCCTGCAGCGGGAGCGCGTCCATGTCGGCGCGCAGCAGGAAACAGGGTTCGCGGGAGCCGATCAGGCCGACCACCCCGGTGACGTTCTCGGTGCGGCCATAGCCGATCCTGTCGAAGGTCGTGTTCGTCCCCGCGTCGATCACGCCGCAGTCACGGTGCGGGATGTCCATCTCCGACAGACGTGCCTTGATGTAGGCCGCTGTCTGCGGGCAGTCGAACCCGACCTCGGGATGGGCATGAAGGTGCCGGCGGTCGGCAATGATCTGCTGCCCGATGACCGCTGCTTCGTCGAGGAAGTTCATGCGCGCGCTCATCTCCGGGTGTCTTGACCTATTCAGGGATCGTAGGGTCTGGACGCGCCGGCAACCAGCCTGACCGTGCAAAGCTGCACCCGCTTGGCCGTGCGGTGCGGATTCCGGCAGATAACGTTCTTGATCGGCGATAATTCTTCACATGCTTCCGCCGGACGAGACTGATCTGCAGCTGATCAATGTCATGCAGGTGGCCCCACGCGCGAACTGGGTCCACATGGCACCCATCCTGGGGATCTCGCCGACGGCCGTTGCGGCGCGGTGGCGCCGGATCACCGACAGCGGTCTGGCCTGGATCTGTGCATTCCCGGTGGTTCGACCATCGGATCACGTCACCGCTCTGATCGCAGTTCGAGTCAAACGCCCACTCGCCGATGATCGCGTGATGCGGTTGTGTCGCGATGCTCGCATCATCGGTGTTGACGAGGTGTCGGGAGCCGGTCGCCTGCTGCTCACGGTGTCCGTGCACGACCTCCACACGTTGCGGACGATGGTGAACGAGGAACTCCCGGCGATCGGCTGGCTCCAGGTGCGGGCACTGTGGATCGTCACCGAGGCCATCCGGGTCGGGGCCGACTGGCGGCTGGATGCGCTCAACGCCGAGCAACGCGATCAGGTGAGGACCCTGTCGGCCGTCGCACCGGTTGAGGAGTCAAAGCCCGATGGCTCGCGAAGTCGTGGTCTGCCCGACAGCACCCAGACGATCATCGACCTGCTCGCGGTGGATGGCCGCGTCACGGCAGCTGCGATCGCCCGACAGGTCGGGCGCGATCCCAGCACGGTTCGCCGCCAGTTGCAGCAGGTGCTGTCGTTGCCACTCCTGCAACTTCGCTGCGATGTCTCCAACGAGGAGATCGGGTGGCCTGTGACGAGCGTATGGCTGGGGAAGGTCTCCGCGCCGGCCCTCGACGCCACAACGGCCGTGCTGAGGGACCTACCCGAGGTGCGGGTCTGTTTCGTCGTCACCGGAGACGCCGATCTCTTCTTCTCGGCTTACCATCGAACCCTGGAGGGCGTGTCTGTGCTGCGCCGCAAGCTGACCCGTCTGGCGCCCGATCTCGACATGAGCAATTCCCGCATCTTGCTGCGGTCTCGCAAACGTACCGGCTGGCTATTGACCGAGAACGGACGGCGCTCCGATGAGTTCGTACGACCTGTCGTCCTCGACGCCGAATTGCTCGGTGACCGCGCGACCTCGGACAGCGCGCGGAGGTCCGCCACGGCGCCGAAGTAGCGGGGGACACGATGTAGCCGCGACGGCGTCCGCCTCGGCGACATCGGCCGGACAGCGGCTGCGAGGATCGCCCGAATCGTTGACGGAGTGCGCGGCCCGGCTGCGGCAACAATCCGAGAGGTGGCTCGGCAGCCGCCGCGCGAGCACGCTGATACCCTGACCTGCCACTGCTGCCGAACAGGAGCGACCACGTGACCACTCAGTGCTTCGTGAACGGCAAGGTCTTCACGGGCACCGGAGCCGACGACTTCGTCTCCGCCTTCAGGATCCGTGACGGCGTCTTCGACTGGGTCGGCGATGCCTCCGACGTGTCGACGGAGGATGTGTTCGAACTCGACGGGGCCACGGTCCTGCCCGGTCTGCTCGACGTTCACACCCACCCCGGGTTCATGGCCAGCCTATCCTCCAGCGTGTCGCTCCTGCCGCCGTCGGTGTCTGCATTGAGCGGGCTGCTGGATCGGCTGCGTACCCACGAGAACTTCGGCCGCGACGACGACTCGTGGATCGAAGGCTTCGGCTATGACGACGCCACGTTTCCGGACGGACACCCGACCCGTTCGGACCTGGATCAGGTCTCCACAACCCAGGTTGTCTTTGTCCGCCGCAGCGACGGGCACACCGCCTGCGTCAACAGCCGCGCCTTGGAGCTGGCCGGCATCACGCGGGACACCCAGGACCCGGCGGGTGCCCGCTTCGAACGCGACGAACACGGCGAGCCGAACGGTGTCCTGACCGAGATCGCGGCTGTCGACGCTGTCGAGCGGATACGTCCGAAACGAAGCCAGGAGGATCTGGTCGAGGGCATCGTCTCCCTCAACGAGCACTTTCTGAGCCTGGGAATCGTGGCCGTGAATGACCTTTACGCTGACCTCATACCCGAACCGCTGCGACTCTTCCGGCTGGCTGCGGATCGGGGCTTCGTGCCGTCGGTGATTCTCTTCGTGGGGTGGCGCGCCGGTTTGCCCGATCTGACCGAGGCGGAAAGGGCCGGGCCAGTACGGATCGGCGGAGTCAAGCTCTTCATGGATGGTGCGTACTCCAATCGGACTGCTTGGGTGGTTGAGCCGTACCCGGGCAGCGACGATCACGGGCTGCGAACCGTCGATGACGACGAGCTGCGCGCGGCGGTGACGTGGGCGCGCCGCAACAATGTTCAGGTCGCCATCCACGAGATGGGTGATCGGGCAGCCACTCACGTGTTGGACATGTTCGAGAACGAGGAGCCGTGGCTGGGTGAGCTGCCGAGCATCCGGCTCGAACACGCCAGTCTGTTCAGCCAGGAGATGATGACGCGACTGGCGCGGGCGAGGATGCGTTTCGGCGTCGTCACCCATTCCATCTTCTTCTTCGCCGAATGCACCAGCTACGCCCGCAACCTGACCGACGCTCAGTTCGCAGTCGCGTATCCCATCAGGACGTTCTACGAGCGCGTACCACTGGTGGCGCTGGCCTCGGATGCGCCGGCAACGGCGTGGGAGGACGCCGACAATCCGTTCACCTCGATCCAGGCCGCGGTGGAGCGCCGCGCGCACGACGGCTCGGACTTCAACCAGGCCGAGGCTGTGACGGTGGGCCAGGCGCTGCATCTGTACACCGGGCGGGCCGCCCAGCTGTCCGCGCTGGATCGGGTCGGGCTGATCGCACCCGGCTACCGGGCCGACTTCGTCGTCCTCGACCGAGATGTGTTCACGCTCGGGTCCGACGAGATCGCAGGGACATCGGTCCTGCGCACCTTCGTTGACGGCGCGCAGGTGTATTCGCGCGGCTGAGTGGTCGGATCGCCGCAGCCGCCAAGGGGGGAGTGATGGATCATGAGCGACGTGGATGGGACGGTGAACGACGTCTTGGCGTCACTTCGGGGACGGCTGGTGGTGTCTTGCCAGGCTTATCCGGGAGAGCCGATGCGGGATCCGCGGACCATGGCTCAGGTCGCGCAGGCTTGCGTCGTCGGCGGTGCGGCCGGCATCCGCGCCCAGGGTCTGGCCGATCTGCGTGCCGTCCGGGCACGCATCGACGTGCCACTCATCGGCTTGTGGAAGGACGGCGACCGCGGTGTCTTCATCACGCCGACGCTCGAGCATGCCCTGGCGGTTGTCGACACCGGCGTCGACGTGGTGGCCGTGGATGGCACACGACGGGAGCGTCCGGACGGAAGGTCGCTGACCGACGTCATCGCCGGCGTGCGCGAGCACTCGTCCGGGGTGCTGGTGATGGCCGATTGCGGCTCCGCCGCTGACGCCCGCGCCGCTGAGGGCGCGGGAGCCGACGTGATCGGGACCACGCTCGCGGGATACACCGGCGAGCGGCCCAAGACCGTGGGTCCTGACCTCGACCTGGTGACGGAGATCGCCGCGTTCGCGAGAGTCCCGGTGATGGTGGAAGGACGTGTGCACACACCGGATCAGGCTGTCGAGGCACTGGAAGCAGGTGGATTCGCCGTCTGCGTCGGCACCGCCATCACCCATCCGACCACCATCACCGGCTGGTTCCGGCATGCGCTCGACAGCGGGTTCGGTGCCGGCGCGGCCAGCCCAGCCAGACCAGAGGAGCTTTGAGATGCAGGTCATCATCGTCGACTCGACGCGCGACATCGGCCGAACGGCGGCCGCGAGGATCGCCCGAATCGTCCAGGGCCGGCGCGACGCCGTGATCGGCTTGGCCACCGGCTCATCGCCGCTGGCCATCTACGCCGAGCTGGCCCGGCGAGTCGATGAAGGAGGGCTCGACTGTTCCGCTGTCCGGGCCTTCGCGCTCGACGAGTATGTGGGGCTACCGCCTGGACATCCTCAGAGCTACCGTGCCGTCATCGACAAGGAGGTGGTGCAGCCGCTCGGATTGACACCGTCGCTGGTGTATGTGCCCGACGGCGCGGCGGACGACGTGCGCGGGCCTGCGATGCGTACGACCGTGAGCTGGCCAGGCTCGGTCCGATCGACATCCAGATCCTCGGGATCGGATCGAACGGTCACATCGGTTTCAACGAACCCACCTCCTCGTTCGCCTCCCGCACCCGGGTCAAGACGCTGGCTCCGGCCACCCGAACCGCCAACGCGCGTTTCTTCAGTTCCGTCGACGAGGTACCACGGCACTGCATCACCCAGGGCCTGGCATCCATTCTCGACGCGCGCGAACTCGTCCTGGTGGCTCAGGGCCTCGGCAAGGCGCAAGCCGTGGCCAACATGGTCGAAGGACCCGTGAGCAGCATGTGTCCCGGTTCGGCGCTCCAACTCCATGCGGAGGCAACGGTCATCGTCGACCCGGACGCGGCCAGCAAGCTCGTCTTGGCGGACTACTACCGCTACACCTACCAGAATCTGCCGGACTGGCAGCGGTTCAGCTGATCGCTCCGCTGCCGGGACCGTGCCGTCGAGAGGACTCGGACCGTGCCCTCGAGAGAGGACTCCTCGAACCGTGCCGGAAGCACACCACGAGTCGCTGGGCGGACGGGGCACCAGTTCGCTCCGGCAGGGGAGCTTTGGCAATTGTGGATCGGTGCTTGGGAAAAGCCGGGGCCCCCGAGCCCGGACCGCCGTAAAATGAAGATGCTGTTGCGCATCCGCCGTGGCTGCCCCGAGGAGTCTTGACCGATGTCGACCACTTTGTCGATCCGCGAGATCTACGACGCTGCGCGCTCGGCCGGCTTCACCCCACATCAAGCGGTGACCTGGACCGCGATCGCGATGGCGGAGTCGGGCGGGCGGACCGGCGCGCTCAACGACAGGGGCGAGTACTCGGTCGGCCTCTGGCAGATCAACGTCAACGCAGACTCCTCGCGCGCCACCAAATGGGGCAATCTCAATGACCCGGAGGCGAACGCGCGGGCCGCGTACGCGATCAGCCTGCATGGGCGCGACATGCGGCCGTGGACCACGACACATGATCGCAACAAGGGCTCGCGGGCCGATTACCGGACATACCTGGACAAGATCGAGAAGGACATCGGCGTCGCCGGTGACCCTCGGGGGGTGCACGGCTACGGGTCGCCGATGCTCAAGCCGCTCGCCGAGAGCCAGTACGACAAGATCGACGCCGGTAAGTCGTTGACCGACACCGCCGGCGATGCGAGCGCCGCCGACGTCGGAACGGCAGCGCCGGCGACCACGAGCGGCGCTCCGGTGACAGCGGGAAGCACCTCGACCATCGTGAAGGACACCGACAACGACGGGCTCACCGACGAGTTCGAGCGACTGGCGGGCACCGACCCGACCAAGGCCGACAGTGACGGCGACGGTCTGTCCGACGGTTACGAGGCGATGATGTCCCACACCGACCCGCTGTCGGCCGACACCGACGGTGACGGGGTCACCGACGCCGCCGAGCTCGCGCACGGCACCGACGCGGGGACGGTGCCTGGGCGCGCCTATGTGGTAGGTGAGGGAATCCTCGCCGAGAACGTGCGCGGAGGCGTCGCGGATGCCGACGGTGACGGTCTGTCCGACCGCACCGAGCAACTGGTCGGGACGGACGCGAAGAGTGCCGACACCGACGGCGATGGACTCTCCGACGCGGCCGAGGCATCTCTCGGTACGAATCCCACTCTCGCCGACTCCGACGCGGACGGGATCACCGACGGAATGGAAGTCCAGTACGGAAGCGATCCGCTCGGGCCGAGCGGTGGACCGTTCGATCACTCCCCGACCCCGGCCTGGACGTTGCAGGGCGCGGCTCAGTCCCGGGCGGACGCGGCCGCCTCCGCTGCCGCACAGCAGGCGGCGGCGGCCCAGGCCGACCAGCAGGCATCGGCGACCCAGGCCGACCAACAGGCATCGGCGGTCAGTCTCGATGCCCGCTCCGGTTCCACGCCGGCAGCCGACAAGCTCTCGATCTTCTTGTCCAAGGCGAAAGACCAGGTGGGCGACCGCTACGTCTACGGCGCGCCGCGGACGCCCACGGCCAAGGACCCGAAGACCTTCGACTGCTCCTCGTTCACCCAGTGGGCCGCCCGCCAGGCGGGGGTCAAGCTGGACAGCACGGCCGAGTACCAGTACATGCAGTTGAAGCAGACGAACCACCTGATCCCGGTGGAGCAGGCTCTCAAGACCAAGGGCGCGTTGCTGTTCTACTTCTCTCGGGAGCCGAGCGGCGGTCTACCCGCCGGGCAAGCGCACGTGGCTATCAGTCTCGGCGACGGTCGTACCGTGGAGGCCAAGGGAACGAGGTACGGGGTCGGGGAGTGGTCGGCGAAGCATCGTTTCAACTATGCGGCGACGATCCCCGGCATCTCGGATGAGAAGGGCTTGAAGGCACATCGCGAATCGCTCGCGGCCAAGTCCGTCGGCGACGACGGCGGGGCCGGCGTCGGTGCAGGGGCCGAGAAGTCCGCTGCCGGGTCGGGGGCCGGCGTGTACGGCTCCACCGGCTCCGTTGACGGCGAGGGTGTCGCCTCGACTGCGACCGCAGCGGGCCACGGAAGGATTGCTGCCCGTACCACCCCGGCGGTGACCAACGGGACGGCGGTGACCAACGGGACGAACGGTGCCAACGGGACGGCGGCGTACCAGATCGATCCGGGCAAGCCTGTCGCACAACTGCCCGGCGCCGCCAAAGTCGATCTCGACTCCGACCACGACGGGCTCACCGATGCCTTCGAGAAACTCGCCGGCACCGACCCGGGCAAGGCCGACACCGACGGCGACGGACTCTCCGACGGTTACGAAGCGCTCGTCTCGCACACCGATCCGCTGGCCGTCGACACCGACGCCGACGGCATGACCGACGCGCAGGAGCTCTCGCTGGGCACCGATGCCGGACGCCTCCCAGGTGCAGCCGGCGTGGTCGGCTCGGGGCGATTCGCGGAAAACATCCGCAACGGCTTCGTCGACACCGACGGCGACGGCCTCTCCGACCGGACCGAGACGCTGGCCGGGACCAGCCCGAAGAGCGCCGACACCGACGATGACGGGCTGACGGACGCGATGGAGGCATCACTGGGCACCGACCCGACGAAGGCCGACACCGACGGTGACGGCATGTCCGACGGCGTGGAGGTTCAGTTCAAGAGCGATCCGTTGGACGCCTCATCGACCATCGGTCCACCCGTGGGGCAACAGCCCGGGATGGGGGCCGGGTCAGGTGACGGTCTGGGGGCTCAGGACGGTGCGGTCCAATCGGCCACCATCGGCGGCGATCTGGGCCAAGGGCTCGGCCAGGCGGCGGGTGCCGGTGTGGTCGGTGACGGCCTTGGCGGCGATCCACTGGGCGGCGATGCGATCGGTTCGTCAGCGCACGGGAACCCTGCGGAGGCGCTGGACCTGGGCTGACGCCCGACGTCGCATCGCCTGGCCCGACCTGCCATCGGTCCGACATCCTCACGATGAGAGATCGAAACGGTTCACCGCCGACCGGCCTTGCACAGCCGAAGTGCACTCACCTGCCGTACTTTGCGTGCGCTGCGGTCAATCCGGGCGCCGGACCTGGGGACTGGGCCTGCCAAGAGGGCGCCGGGAGTCGTGAGCGCTGGTAATCGCGGTTGCGCCGAGCTTTCTGTGACTCACTCGGAGGGCTAGCTGGCGGTCGTCCGGCGGGTGCGCGGGATTGCTGGTGAGGATCCGTTCAGATAGGACAAGCCTGCGGACCGTGGCGGAGGAGCATCGTCGGCCTGCCCGGTCAGGAACCCGGTCCGCAGCATCGCCGAGCGATCCGAAATTGATGTCCCTGAAGCGCCGCATGTCACTCCTCAGCACTGGTGCGCCGTGCTTCGCTCGGGCTCAGACCGGTGACGCGCTTGAAGGCGGTGGAGAACGCTGCTTCCGAGCCGTACCCCACACGCGCCGCGACGGCCGCCACGGTGGCCCGCTGGTCGCGAAGCAGCGTCCGGGCCCGTTGCATGCGGATCTCCGTGACGTAGAGCAGAGCGGGTTGCCCAACGCAGGCGTTGAACCGCGCGGAGAACGTCGAGCGTGAGAGCCTGGCGAGTACGTCGACGGTCCACGGGTGACCTGGGTCGGCGTGCACGGCCCCAAGGACCGGCGCGAGGTGCGGGTCCCGCAGGCCGCCAAGCCACCCGGCGTCGTCGGCGGTCCGGGCGTGGTGACGGAGCGCTTGGACGACCAGCGCGTCAGAGAGGCGGGCCATCACCACCTCGCTGCCTGCCGTCTCCTCGCGGGCCTCAGCCCCTAGTGCAGTGTCTCAGTTTTGATTGATGGCTTGGAGGGCGACGCGTCCGCGGGCGACCTTTGCCAAGATGTCGTCGGCGGTGGCGGTCCAGACGAAGGGTTTGGGGTCGTCGTTGTGTGCGGCGAGGTAGCCCTCGATGG
>JBBSQJ010000134.1:0-11916 GCA_038257965.1 Propionibacteriales bacterium | reverse complement strand
TCGGGATCCGCCGCGGACGCCGCGGGCGCCGCAGCCGGCCTCGGACCGGCTGGGAGAGTCTCACCGCCACCGAACAGATCGTCGCCGATCTGGTGGCGCAGGGATTGTCGAACCCGCAGATCGGGGAACGCCTGTTCGTCTCCCGTCGAACCGTGCAAACCCACCTGGCGCACGTCTTCACCAAACTCGACCTCAACTCCCGCACCCAACTCGCCGCCGAGGCGAGCCGGCGCGGTGCCTGAGCGTCGTGATCTGGAGGCTGACCGCGGCTCACTGCCAGCGGAACCACCGGACCGCAAGGAAGCCGAAGACGGCCGCATAGCCGGCGAGCACGGCGAGTGCAGCAACCGGTGGGAACACCCCGTGTGAGGCCGAGGTCATCGCGCGCACAGCCGCGCCCAACGGCGTGAAGTCGCTGATCTGACCCAAGACGTACGGCATGCTCGGCCGAGGTAGCCAAAGCCCGGCGAAGAACGCGACGGGAAAGAACAGAACCGTGCCGATCGTGGTCGCTAGCTTGGCGGTGGGCGAGACGGCGGCCACCAACACGCCGAGGCTGAGCATCGCCACGCACGTCAGGACGTAGGCCAGCGCCCAGCCCACCAGATCGGCGGGCAGTGCCAGGTCGAAGGCGACCGCACCCACACCAAGCAACACCACCGCCGTGGCGATGGCGACGACCAGGTGGATCAACAACTGTGCGCCCAACAACCGCGCCGGTGGCATCGGCGTCGTCTGAAGCCTGCGCAGGACTCCACGCTCGCGGTAGCTGCCCAGGATCGGCGGCAGCCCGCTCAGTGCCAGCAGGGTCAACGACACCAAGATCAACACCGGTTGGTAGACCCCCAAGAACGAGGCCCCGCCCAGATAGGACTCGGGCCTGGAGAGGGCAGGGATGCAGCCGAGCACGACGAACGCGACCACCGGCAGCACCAATCCCCAGACCAGCCCGACCGGCTCACGCAGAAACAGCGTGCTCTCGATGCGAAGCATCGTTCGCGCCGCCGGCGGCCTGGTGGAGGCGTTACTTGCGGCTTCAGTCATGCTGTGATGGTCCTTCCCGTGTCCGTGCGTGCGAACCTGAGCCGACCGTGTGTTGGTCTGGTGCTTCGACCAACGACACGAACGCGTCCTCGAGGCTGTTCTGGTGTATCCGCAGGTTCTCCGCCACGATGCCGGCGTTGGTCAGCGTGCTGGCCACTGCCTGGAGCACGTCCTGGTCGCCGATCACCGTGACGATGCCCCCCGACCGCGACATGCTGCTGACCGGCGCCAGGTCGGTCAGCAACGCGTCCGGGAAGGACGCGGACGGCCGGAAGGTCACCCGGTTCGTCCGCGAGGTTCGCTCGACGAGTTGGCCCGGGCTGCCTTCGGCGATCACTCGACCCCGCGCAATGAGAATGAGCCGGTCGCACAGGTACTCCGCCTCCTCCATGAAATGGGTGACCAGTACGACCGTCGCTCCCCGGTCCCGGATTCCGGCGATCAGATCCCACGCCTCGCGGCGCGCCTGCGGATCCAGCCCGGTGGTCAGCTCGTCGAGCACCGCCACCTGCGGACGGCCGATCAGCGCGAGGGCCACCGCGAGCCGCTGCTGCTGGCCGCCGGAGAGCGCCCCGTAGCGGGTGTTGCGGGTCTGTGACAGTCCCAGCCGTTCTAGCAAGTCGTTGCCGTCGACCGGATCACGGTAGAACGAACCGTAGAGCTCGACTGCTTCGGCGACCTTGATCTTCTCGGGAAGCCGAGAGCTTTGCAGCTGGACGCCTACCGTCTCGGTGAATGCTCTCCGATCGGCCCAGGGGTCGAGTCCCAGAACGTCTACCGAACCCGCGTCGGGTCGACGCAGCCCGGTGAGCATCTCGACCGTCGTCGTCTTCCCGGCGCCGTTCGGGCCGAGGATGCCGAAGATCTCGCCATGATCGACATCGAAGGACACCTCATCGACGGCAACCGTGCTCGCGTACGTCTTGCGAAGCTCCCGCACAGCGATCGACGGTGCGGCTTCGACACCCGCACCGATCGCACGATCGTTCTTGATCTCGTCGGTCTCCATGTCCGTCCACTCTGCGTGCCGATCTCGATCGAGACATCCGCCAACTCGCCGATGTCACCACGTCGTGGGTGGATCGATGCTGGACCGATGGAGATCCGAATCGTGCTCGCCGGGCTGGATCCTCCCGTCGGCGTGCTCCACGTCGTCATCGAGGACGAAACGGGGCCGGACCACGAGGACCGGCCGGTGGTGGAGTTCACCGGGTGGTTGGGGCTGCTCCACGCCCTGTACGAGGCGACCGGCTCGACGAACCAGCCCGGCACCGGAGGCTGACTCGGGCGCGATGAGCGATCCGGCTGCTGTCCAGCGGGGTGGAATCAGGTCGGGACTGTCGTCGGGGCCCCCGACCACCGTTGAGATCGACAACGGCCAGGCCGCGGTTCAGTGTCGGGTCACCAATCTCGGCCACGAGGCCGATGTTTCGACGGCCGCGTGCCCGCACGCTGGATCTACCGCTCGAGCCGGGCCCGAGGTCGGCGGTGGCTGGGTCGCTCGGAGCGACGCCCGCCAACGAAGGCGGCTATCAGGGCCGGCGTGGAAAACAACGGAGGTCAACAAGTGAGTCCCTATCCTGGCATCTTCGCCGAGCTCGGCCGGATCAGGCACGAGGAACTGCTCGAAGAAGCCGAACGGTACCGACGTGCCCGTCAGGCGCGCCGGTCACACCACACCCGACGGTCTCGGCGCGGAGTCAGCACCGACACCGAGTTGCTCCCATCTCCGCAGGTCGTGCCCGGCCCAGACGTCGCCGAGGGTCAAACGGACACAGGTCGTCGCTCATCGACCCTCACTGCTCGAACCCATGCGTGAGCTCGATCTCGGGCTGCCTGACGGGCGGTCATTGCACGTCTACGACATCGGCGACGCGCACGCGGGAACAGTGATGTGGCAGCACGGTGCAGGAATGCGCGGCCTGCCACCCGAACCATTCATCCGGCATGCCCTGTCCCTCGGCCTGCGCGTCGTGGCCGTTGATCGTGCAGGCTATGCCGGGTCGACCCCGTCGCCGGACCGCGACGTTGCGGCGGGCGCGCTGGATGCGCTGGCGGTTCTGGATCGGCTTGACATCTCCCGGGCCGCGACGATCGGACTGTCTGCAGGAGGTATGCATGCGCTTGCTTGTGCCGCGCTGGCGCCGGAGCGGATTGCCGCCGCGGCAACACTGTGCGGGCCGGCACCGTTCCTGGCCACCGGGCGGTCCTGGTGGAACGGGATGGCCGAAGTCAACCGCGCGGAGTTCCACGCGGCGTCGCGTTCTCGGGCGGAACTCGAACGTTACCTCGCGACGGCACCCGAGCCGGACTTCGATGCCTTCGCCGCGGCGGA
This sequence comes from Propionibacteriales bacterium, assembly GCA_038257965.1. Taxonomy (GTDB): domain Bacteria; phylum Actinomycetota; class Actinomycetes; order Propionibacteriales; family Propionibacteriaceae; genus Microlunatus. The sequence goes on along the minus strand of JBBSQJ010000134.1, from coordinate 8,537 downwards.
CCTTCCGGCGATGACCGGTCCATATTGGGATTGGCAGCTTTCCTGCATCGATGAGTCGTCGAATGAGGGCGCCATCGAAGATACGCTGGCGTGCGTCCGCGACTGGGGAGTCGATCTTGCTCAAGTTCGTGTTCCTGTCATGGTGATTCACGGCCGCTCGGATTCATTCGTTCCTGTCGGGCACGCCAGATGGGTCGCCGACGCATGCCTCGACAGCCGACTCGTATTGGAGGATGGCGGCCACATCAGCACGATTCCCGTCGGAGAGCGTGCACTGCCGTGGTTCGCGGCGCTGCTGGACTGATTGTTCCTCTTCGTGACCGAGAGGTGGCCGCGTCGGACACGGCGAGCCGCAGCACGCGCCGGCAATTGAGGTCAGCTGGTTACCAGCTCGATGGGTGATCTGCTCCGTGGCCACGTAGGAGCGGTTGCCCTCCGCATCGCCGGCCGACATGAACAGCGTCGTGGCCGTGCCGAAAATGCCGGATGTGAACGTCTTGGTGAAGATCAGCAAACCCACCATCGGCCAGCTGACCGAGGTGACCAGGCAACGCGGCGCCCGCTTCGCCAGGGTCTCCGGGACGGCATCGGCGGCCCAAACCTCCGCCATCGTGCGGATGTTCCGTCCTGCCGCAATGCCGCATGCTGGGTGGAAGCCGCACGACCGACAACCCTCGACGGAGGAGCCATGGCACAGCAGGCGTCCACATCGGGCCGGGTCACGCGTCCCGTGGCGCGGTTCGTGGCCATCGGGTTGTTGCTGATGGCGTTCTTCACCGCCCTCTGGGCGGCGTGGATGCCGTACGGTCTGCGGGACGCCGCCGGGGTGGTGATCGTGATCGTGTTCGTCACGCTGAGTGTGGTGTTCGCGGTCAACGGGATTGCACTCCTGCGGTCCGGTGCGCGATTCCCGCTGCCGACTCCGGAGGAGGCCAGCGGCCGGGGCCGGACACTGCGGATCGGGTTCGGCGTCGTCTTCGCTTCCGAGGGGGTCGTCATCGGCGCCGTGTGCGCACTGCTGGGGGCGAACGGCGGAAGCGACTATTTCGGGCCGGTCATCGCGCTGATCGTCGGGCTGCACTTCATCCCGTTCGGCTTCTTGTTCCGCCGCAGTATCGACTTCTACATCGGTGGCTGGGTAGCGTTCTGGGCCACGGCCGGGATCTGGGCGATAGCGGCTGGGATGATCACGCCACCACTGGTCGCTTCCGTCGTCGCGATCGCCACCGCCGTCGGAACCACGACGTACGGCCTCTACTTCCTGCAGATCAAGAAATCGATCAGCCAGGTTCCGGCCGACCCTTTGGCCACGTCCGCAGCAATCTCCGGAGGACCGCGTGCCTGACCTGTTGCCCTGGCACCGCCTCGGCGAGCTCGAGCCAAGAAGTGGGAAACCACCCGCGGCATGGGCACCTCGTTCGGCTACAGCCGGGCCGAGTCCGAGCAGGACTACGCCTCCTTCGAGCAGACGCTGTTTCCGGGTTTTGTCGACTCGGTCGCCAAGAACGGCAACCTGCTGATCAACGTCGGTCCGGCCGGCGGCCAGGGGACGATCCCCAGCGCACAGCGCCGACGGCTGGACGCGTTCGGTGATGGGTTGCTCGCCCGACCACCCGGACGCGGTCAGGGTTGTTGCTGTCGACCTCGACCCAGATGTAGCCCGGCCCCGGCCGAAGTCTGGCGGGGTCACCCCGCACGGTCGCCGGACGGTGGTGGTGTGCGTGCCGGCTGCGTAGGGGAGGGAACTCGATCTCGTAGCGGACCGAACTGCGCCAGCCGACACCTGACGAGCTCCTGCTTCCGTACGCACCGATGCGGCCGAGATCGCTGTCGATGCTCCGCGCGTCGACGACCGTCGAGTGGTGGTCGGGCTGATCCGCTTCGTGCGCCGATACCAGCCGAAGAACAGCCCGATCGGCACCAGCGCGAACACCGCAAGGATCCATCGCCGGTTCCCCGGTCGCCCCGGAGGCACGCGACGGGGCGCGTGGTGACGATCCATGGTGGCGATCACAGCATCGCAGCCTGGTGCGCGCCGATCGGGGCTCGACTCCACGGCACGCCGACCGGGTGCGTGTGAGCGTGAAACGCTCTTGCTCGGTCGGCTGAGAGACACCCTGCTTCCACTCCGATGTCTGGAAGGCTTCGTGTCCGGGGATTCGGAGAAGCAGATCGAGGCGGTGGCTGGGTGTTCCCTTCGACAGTGTCGGGGCACCTGACCTCGGGCTCGCGGAGAAGTGGCCCTTCGACAGGCTCAGGGCGCATTGATGCTGGCTCATGACGATGCCGCGATTCACGTCGAAAACGTTCCCGCGGGAACGTTTTTGCCCGATCGGTACCGGAGTTGCCGGACTCGGTCAGCGCACACATTGCGCACGGACATCGGCGGGCAGTGCGGTGCATGCGGGCGTTTTGCGGCAGCATGGCCGGACGCCGAGGCTATGCAACGCAGCGTTGCATAACTTCCGTGGCGCCATCAGATCGCACTGCTGAAAAGCTGCCGACCCTCGAACTTCGCCAATGGTATGCCGCTGAGGCCGTCGAGAACGGCTGGAGCGCGCCATCCTCGCCTTGCACATACGGACCGACTGGACCGTCCGCGAGGACGTACGCGCCAAGCTGCGGTCCTCGTCCAAGTGGCTGCTGGTGAAGTACAGGTACCCGCCGGGCAAGCAGCCGGGCCCTCAAACTCGTGATGGCAGATGGAACAGCTTGCGCCACGCTACGCCCGCGCGGGCTGAGCGGTGAGCCAGGGCGGCGTCCTACTTACGGGCTCGAGGCCGGATCTGCCCTGTCGGCGGGAGACGTCGAGCGCGCCTCGCGACCGGGGTAGCGCACCAGGTGATGGCGGTATCCGCCGTCGGCGACCACGGTATGGCCGTTGACGTAGCGGGCGGCGTCGGAGGCGAGGAAGACGGCCACGTCGGCGATGTCGTCCGGGGTACCGATCCTGCCGAGCGGGATCCATTCGGCGAACCGCTCGCGCCCGATCTCGTCCAGCAGGGCGGCGTTGTGTGCTGTCTCGATTGCCCCCGGTGCGATGGCGTTGACCCGGATGCCTTCCCGCCCGAGCTCCAGCGCGGCCGTGCGGGTGATCATGCCGAGCGCCGCTTTGGACGCGCAGTAGGCGAGATTGCCGTACACGGGGACGTCCTCGTGGATGGAGGTCACGTTGATCACACTGGCATGGGCCGACTCGCGCAGTGTGGGTCGCAGGAGCTGGGTCAGCCGGGTGGGAGCGAAGACGTTCACCTGGAACGTGCGGGTCAAGACGCTGGCGTCGAGGTCAGCCAACAGGGCACCGTGTTCGATGCCGGCGTTGTTGATCAACACATCCAGCGGGCCGAGGGCCACGACCTCTCCGGCGAGTCGGTCGACGGCCACTGGATCGGCCAGGTCACCGGCAACGAACCGGCCGTTCAGCCGGTCGGCCAGTGCGGTGCCGACGTCCTTCTCAACTCCGTGAACGATCACGTCCGCGCCCGCCTCGGCGAACGCTTCGGCCATCGCGGCGCCGATCCCGGTCGTGCTCCCCGTGATCAGCGCGCGCCGTCCGGACAACACGCCGGTGCTGATCACCACGCCGGCATCACCGGACGCCAATCGGGTCGGCGCCCGTCGGGCCCATGACCCGAGGTGCCTTCGACGTAGAGGTTGGCGTAGCGGCCACTCTGGCGCAGCGCCCGGTACTCGGCGATCTTGTCCCGATCCAGGTCGACCCCCCAGCCGGCGCCGGTAGGGGGAGCGACTCGACCGTCACCGTCCGGCAGCAGTCGTGGGCCGACGATGACGTCGTCGGTCAAGTGGTGATAGTGGGCGTCGACGGCCAGGGTCAGATTGGGGATGGTGACTCCGGTGTGGGCCATCACGGCCATCCCGATCCCCAGTTCGATGCCGGAGTGCATCCCGAGACCGAGGCCGAGCGTGTGGCAGATGTCACCGAGGGCCTGGGTCCGGGTGGGCCCTCCCCAGTACCAGGGATCGGAGAGCACGACATCGACGCTGTGCTGGGCGAGCGCGGCCGGGATCGCGTCGAAGTCGGTGACGATCATGTTGGTGGCCAGTGGCAGCCGGGTCCGGCTGCGGACCCGGGCCATTCCGCCGAATCCGGGTGCAGGGTCCTCGTAGTACTCCAGGCCGATGTCCTCGAACTCCGCGGCGTAGCGGATCGCGGCTACCGGCGTCCAGGCTGCGTTGGGGTCGAACCTCAGTTTGGCATCGGGTAGCCGTTCCCGGATCGCACGCAGCGTGGCCACCTCGATGGCCGGGTCGAGCACTCCACCCTTGAGCTTCACCGTCCCGTAGCCGTAGGTGTCGACCAGATCGCTAGCGTGCGCCGCCATGGTGTCGGGACTGTCGACGGCTGATCGGTCCGACGTCGGGTAGCGGTAGAAGCAGTACGCGGCCATGTCGATGTGGTCACGCAAGGCGCCGCCGAGGATCCGGTAGGCGGGCACGCCGGCTGCCTTCGCCTGAAGGTCGATGAACGCCATCTCGAGCCCGGCGGCGACCAGCGGGTTCTTGCTCCAGTAGAAGCGCTGGGTGATCCGCATCCGCAGAACGCCGAGATCGTGGGCACTGAGTCCGACTGCTTCGGTGCCCCGGGACCGGACCTCATCGGCGCCGGCTGCGGTCTCCCCGAGCCCGATCAAACCGTCGGCGGTGGTTACCTCGATGATCGTCCGGGTGAAGGCTTCGTGCACTCCGTAGGAATGGCGGATCGGCGCTTCGATCGGCAGCGTGACCTCGTACGCGTCGACGGCCGTGATCGTGAGGTCACTCATGGCCTAGCCTCGTCGGGCGTGTGCAGGACGATTTGGAATCGGAACCGCATGTCACGGTCGTACCACTGCGGGAAAGCGGTGCCCCACAGGTTGTTGTACAGATTCACGTGCATTCCTCCACTCAGGTCCAAGGGCTCGTCGTCGAAGCGCAGCAGGTTGCGGCCGCCGGGGGAGACCAGGTGGGCGTCGAGCATGATCAACTGGAAGCCGCCGGCAGCATCCCCGTACCGGGCTCCGCTACCGACGCCATGAAGGTAGCGACCACCGCCGGATACCACGTCATGCGGGTCGACGCTCTGGCCGAGCTTGTCCAGTCGCCATCCACCCGGGTCGTTGCCATTCACGGCGAACGACAGCCAGAGTGCCTCGGGTCGACGGTTGGCCTTCTTGCCCATCACCCAGCAGGTGATATCCAGTCCGGCGGTGCTCGGGATGGGGCAATACCGCAGCACGAGGCGCTCCGGCCAGGCGGACAGCCGCTCCGGGTCGTCGGCCTGAGGCGGCGGTTGGACCTCGACGACGACGGCGTCGCCGTCGGTGTAGCTGATCGTCCCCGCGGGCCGCCACAGCAACGAGGTGACGGGATAGGCGGCCAGGCCCGGTTTTCCGAAGTCGTTGGCGGTGAACGCGGCGTAGTTGTACTGGTCGGCGTAGCGACGGTAGTCCTCGGTGTCGAAGGCCTGGTAGGCGAAAACGGCCAGACCTTCGCCGGCGGACCACTGCCGCCCGGTCCGCCGGTCGGTCAGTTCGGCGATCGCGCCGCTCGCTCGGGAGATCGTGGCGTGGACACAGTCGTTCTGGAGGGTGTACGTCTCGGCTGATCCGGTTCCACGACGTGGAGGCGCATCACTGAGCCCAGCCAGTCGCCGTTCTGCGTCGATCCGGAGATCAGGCGGGAGGACACCGACCGCTCGCTCCGGCGCGCGGCGCTTGCTGTCCCACTCGGTGTCGTTGTGGATGTAGACGTCATCGGCGGCGCGCGACCTGGCGAGTTCGTCGGTGCGATAACCGGTCCACGAGCGCAGATACATCGATGTACTCAGGCCCCAGTTGTGCTCGGGTGCGGGAATCAGCTCGCCGAGCAGCCTGAGGTCGAGATCGCCGCCGGCTTCCAGGCCGCCGTCCGCGACCCATTCGGAGCGCAGCCGCAGCACCTCCCGCAGGGTGGAAGTCTTGGCCGGGTCCGAACCGGTGCCGTAGATCCAGGTGTCCCCGATCTCACTGGTCAGCACGGGCAGGTCGGCGCGGATCTCGTCGACGATCCGACCGATCTCGCTCAGCGATGCCGCCCGGACCCTCGCACTCGGGAACTTGCGCCGCAGCGACGTGTAGGCGTGCCGCACCGACTCGACGCTGTGTGGGCCGAGGTTGTCGCCGTGCACGCGCATGGACAAGGCGACCGGAATGCTCGGCAGCCGAACGGTGCTGCCGTAGCAGGTCCGGTGATAAAGGACCGAGACCTCCTGGCCCTCGGGATCCAACCAGCGGAACAGGTGAGTCTCTGGTGAGTTGATGCCCTCGATGATGAGCCGCTGCCGTTCTGCTTCCGGGGTGCCTTGATCGGCGTGCACCGGCTCAGCGTCGTGCCAGGTGATCAGGTCCGGATCGGGGGTATCGTCCTCAGAACTCGGCAGCACCGCGAGTCCGCCTGCCGCTGGGACTCTGGGTGCCCGACAGCCCGGGTTGACGCCGATGTCGAGGAAGGTCACGCCGGCTTCGGCGAGCGGCCCGATCAGTCCGCGCGTGTGCCCGGGTACGTCGGTCAGTCGTGCCGCCGTGGTTTCGGTGCCGAACCGGGCATCCAGCCGGGCGCTGAATCCCAGAGCCGCGGCGATGCTGCCTCGATCGAGCAGTTCGGTGTACCAGGTGAACGGAAGCGCGTGCCAGGCGAGATCACCACGACCGATGGCCTTCTCGGCCCGTCGCCGAGCACGTGGGTCGGCGTGCTCGAGGAAGCGGTAGAGCAACCACGCAGGCACCGTCCAGACGTAGCGATCCTCAGATTCCGCACGGACGGCCTCGGCGACGTCGATCGCCTGCGGAAGGTGGACGTCGCAGTACCGTCGGACGACGTTGGCCTCGGTGTCGGTGAACCCGACATCGAGATGGCACTTGAACATCACCAGTACGTCGGTCACCGACTCATCGCTCGGCATTGGACTCCTCCCCAGACCACGGTCGGTGACCCGCGTCGACGTGGGTGAGGCGCCCGCTGGCTATCGCTCACAGCACCCCGAACGTCGCGAAAGCCTCGGTTGCGCCCATCCCGTTCGCGACGGCGGCGCGGAAGTCATTCTCGCTTACCCGTTTGTTCAGCGCGGCCTCGATCACCTGGCCGGCAACAGCGCGCGGAACGACGACGACGCCGTCCGCGTCCGCCACCACCAGGTCCCCCGGACTGATCTTGACGCCGTCGATGACGCATGGCACACGGTGTGCTGCGATCTCGTGCCGGCCCAGGGAGTCGTAGGGGACGGTGCCGGCTGACGAGACTGGAAAGCCGAGCCGCCGGATAGCGCGGGTATCGCGGATCAGCCCGTCGGTGATCGCACCGGCGGCCCCGGCGCACTGGCTGGCGGTCGACAGCAGTTCGCCCCAGACGGCGATGTCGCGCGCTCGCCCGGTCGGGGTGATGAACACCTCCTCGGGGGCGATCGCGTCCAAGGCTGCGACCAGACCTCGGAACGGGTGCATCGGCGCGGTCCGAACTCGCTCGATCTCGACCGGAAACGCATAGCCGACGATGACCTGTTCCGGATCCAGGGGTGCGATTCCGGGACCGAGGCACTGCGACCGCATTCCGATCGCATCGAGTGCATCGGAGATCACGGCGCTGGAGAGCCGCTCCCGAACGGCGACGAGGTCGATACCGACCGGCGTGGTGGACGCAGCGGACATGTCAATGCTCCTGAGCGGAGTCCGGCGGATGGTGGAGTGGAGATCGCCACGCCTGTCTCGGATAGCCGCTGATCAACTCTTCACCGCTCCACCGGTCAGCCCTGCCACGAAGTGCCGCTGCAGGGCAAAGAAGATGATCAAAGGGGCCAGCGTTGCCACGGTGGACGCGGCCATCAGCGGGCCGATGTTGGGGTCGTGCTCGCCGATCAGCGAGGCGAGTTGAACGGTGACGGTCGTTGAGTCGGAGTTGAGGAAGACGAGTGCGAACAAGAACTCGCTCCAACAGATGATCAAGGTATAAGCACCCACGGAGATCAGCGCGGGGCGCGCCAGAGGGAGAATGATCGACCACAGGATCCGTGGTCGGCTGGCACCGTCGACAAGCGCCGCCTCGGTCAGTTCGTACGGCATGCTGCGGAAGAACCCGACGAGCATCCAGACCGCGACGGGCATGAACAACAGGCTGTAGATCAGACCGAGCCCCGGGATCGATCCGGTCAGCCCGATCTTGTTCCACAAGAGGTAGATCGGCACGAGCGTGGCGGTCTGGGGCAGGAGTTGGGTGAACAGGGTCAGCCCGAGCACCCCGGTGACGCCGGGAAACGGCCACTGAGTCATCGCATACGCGGCGGCTGAGCCCAGGATCAACACCAGCAGTGTCGTCGGGATCGCCACCGCGGCCGAGTTCACCGTGGCGGCGACCAAGGATCCGTCGGCTAGTGCTTCTCGCCCTTAGTCCTCCGGGGGTCAGGCGGCGGGGTTGAGTGCTTCGTGGGTAGCGAGTCGTTCGAGGTGGGCGTCGAGGTCTGCCTTGGTGTAGCGCCAGCGGAAGGGTTTGGCGGTGGCGTTGTAGCG
>JBBSQJ010000133.1:0-11924 GCA_038257965.1 Propionibacteriales bacterium | reverse complement strand
TGTCATAGCTTGCAGGTGGTCTGCTATCTGACAATGGCCAGCTCCGAACAGGCCCGGTTCAATAAGACCGACGCCGAAGTCGGCTCGTTCGACGCTGGATTCGGTTCGGCGTACCTGGCCCGGCAGGTCGGGCAGAAGTTCGCCCGCGATATCTTCTTCCTGGGCTCGACGTACGACGCCGCCGACGCCCACCGGATGGGGATGGTCAACGCCGTCGTGCCGCACGCCGAGCTGGAGCGCACCGCCCTGGACTGGGGGCGGCAGATCATGACCAAGAGTCCGACCGCGCAGCGGATGCTGAAGTTCGCGTTCAACGCCATCGACGACGGCCTCGTGGGCCAGCAGGTCTTCGCCGGCGAAACGACGCGACTTGCGTACATGACCGACGAGGCCGTCGAGGGACGGGACGCGTTCCTGGAAAAGCGTCGACCCGACTGGTCCCGCTTCCCCTACTACTACTGATCGAGCAGCTACTGGTCGAGCCCATTCCCGTAGGGCTGGGGATCGCCGTCCATCCGCCGGACCCGGCGAGCGATCGTGTCCGGGAGCACACCGGTCGCGGCAGCATGCGTGGGTCCGGGTTCGACCCCCCGAGGCGGCTCCAGCGAAGCCCTCAGTTCAGGCGGCTTGCGGACTCGGGATGCCCGTCGAGGAGCTCGCGGACCGTCCGTAGACTCAGCGCCATGGTGCCGTTGAGCCTTGGAATCGTGGCGACTTCACGCAAGCCGGACGAGCGGCGGCTGGCCATCCACCCCGAGCATCTGATGCGGATCGAGCCCGAGCTGAGAGCACGGATGTACCTCGAACGCGGCTACGGGGAGCGGTTCGGTGCTACCGACGAGCAATTGTCGGGTGCAGTGGCCGGGCTGCTCACGAGAGAGGAGATCGTGGCCGGGTGCGATGTCGTCGTGCTGCCCAAGCCGGTCGCCGATGACCTGCGTCCATTCAAGAATGGGCAGGTGCTCTGGGGCTGGCCACATTGCGTGCAAGACTTCGAGATGACCCAGGTCGCAGTCGATCGTGGACTCACCCTGATCGCCTGGGAGGCCATGAACCACTGGACCCGAAACGGCAATTTCAGTGTCCACGTCTTCCACCAGAACAACGAGTTGGCCGGCTACTGCTCGGTCCTGCACGCAATGGCCCTGCGGGGGACCACCAGCGACTACGGTCGCCGGCTTCGCGCCGTGGTGATCAGCTTCGGCGCCACAGCGCGGGGTGCCGTACGCGGTCTGGCGGCACTGGGGATCCACGACGTGACGGTGCTGACGCAACGCAATATCGGCGCCGTGGCCTCGCCGATCGCGTTCGTCCAGATGCAGATGTTCGGCAGCGATCCGGACCGCCCGGGTGCCCTGCTCGTCCACGACGAGGAGGGATCGCGTCCGATGGTCCAACTGCTCGCCGAGTACGACGTCGTCGTCAACTGCATCCTGCAAGACACCGACGACCCGCTCATGTTCGTGACCGAGCAGGATCTGGCGACTTTCTCGCCGGGCACGCTCTTTGTCGACGTCTCCTGCGACGAGGGGATGGGTTTCTCCTGGGCGCGACCGACGAGTTTCGCCGATCCCGTCTTCGAGGTAGGAGACGGGCTGCACTACTACGGCGTCGACCACAGCCCGTCGTATCTGTGGAACTCGTCGACCTGGGAGATCAGCGAGGCCTTGCTCGCCTATCTTCCCGTCGTCGCAGCCGGACCCGCCGCCTGGGACGCGGACGAGACCATCCGTCGTGCGATCGAGATCCGGGGCGGCACGATCGTCAATCCCCGAATCCTGTCCTTCCAAGGACGTGCGGCCGATCCTCCACACATCCCGGTGCCGAAGACTTCCACGCCATAGCGGCTCCGCTGGCGGTCCGGACCGAGAATTCCGAACGGTAGCCGGCGACAGGTGCCAGCCGGTTCGATCATCCGCGATCGAGCCTTGTGGACGACGCAGCGTCGACTAGGGTTGTCCGTTGCTCTCGTCGAGGGCACCCCGGTGCGCCGGTAGCACGGCGCGCGAATGCTTCGGAGTCTGGGAGAGACGATGAAACTGATGAGACCAAGGCCTCCTCTTGGCAGGGGCACAACCTTCGCCGCGGCCTGCCTGCTCGTCCTGACCTTGGGTGGGTGCGGTGGCGGACGTGGCGGAGACGATAAGCAAGGCGAGTCCTCTCCGAATCCCTCGGCATCGCAGTCCACCACTCCACCTGCAGCCACCACCTCGCCCGGCATCGAGTCCTCCGCCGAAAGCCCAGGGGGCAGCGAGGGCACGGCGCAGTCGTCGCCCTCGGCCGGCACGCCGAAGGAGACGGCAGCCTTGCTCCGAGCCGGCCGCACGGGACTGCGGCAGGTGCCCAACAGCACGGTGTACTCGATCGAAAGCGAGAACGAGGGCGACACCTGGGAGGTGGAGGTCGTCACCTCCGATGGCACCAAGCACGAGATGTACATCTCGAGCGACGGTAAGAGCGTGGCCCGGCCGCCGCGGACAGACGGCAAGAAGGCCGAATACCGCGAGCGCATCCAGGGTGCGAAGCTCGACTTCCAGGAGGCGGTGGACGTCATCCTGGGCGAGGTGCCGGGGGCGCGGTTCAAGGAACTGGGTCTCGACCACGAGAAGGGGACGATCGTGTGGGAGGCCGACGTGGTGAACCAGTCCGGCACGGCGCGTTCGCTCGAGATCGACGCCGCCAGCGGCAAGGTCGTAAAGAACAAACTCGACACCTGATCCGTTGTGCGTTGGTCGGGTTGCCCTTCGACAGGCTCAGGGCACATGGGGACGACGGGGCTCAGGGCACATGCTTCAGCGCCCGCGTCAACCAGACCGTCGGGGGCACATCGGGACGACGGTCCCAGGACACAGTGGGGTACGGGCGGACTTGGATCACGCGCCGCTCACGTTGATCACCTGGAGCATCGCGCGCACCTGTTCGGAAATGTTGGTGCGAGCCGGCGCCAGATAGCTCCGGGGGTCGGTCAGCTCGGGGCGTTCGTCCAGCACCGACCGGATTCCGCGGGTGTAGGCGACGCTGAGTATCGTGCCGATGTTGATCTTGCGCATGCCGGCGGCGATGGCGGCGGCGAGTTCGGCGTCCGGCACACCGGAGGAGCCGTGCAGCACCAGTGGCACGGGTACGGTCGCGGCGATGTCGGCGATCAACTCGTGGTCGAGGGCCGCCGTCCGACTCGTCATGGCGTGGGAGCTGCCGACCGCCACGGCGAGGGCGTCGACCCCGGTCGCCTCGACGAACTCGGCTGCCTGCCGGGGATCGGTCCGCACCCCTTCGGCGTGCGCGCTCTGCGCCTGGGTCGCCTTCCCCCCGACGTAGCCCAACTCGGCCTCGATGAGGAGTCCATGATCATGCGCCCAGCGCGCCGCCCGCCGCGTGGTCACCACGTTCTCTCGATACGAAAGCCGTCCGGCGTCGAACATCACCGAACTGAAGCCGGCGCCCGCGCTGGCGTACAGCAGGCTGGTGTCTTCGACGTGGTCCAGGTGCAGTGACACCGGCACCTCCGCCGCGCGGGCAAGTGCGGCCATCGCGGCGGTGATCGGACCCGGATCACCGCCATGGAACTTCGTCGCATTCTCGCTGAGCTGGAGGATCACGGGCCGCCCGGCACGCTCGGCGCCCGCGACGATGCCTTCCGCGTATTCCAGGGTTATCACGTTGAACGCGGCGACGCCGGTCCGGGCCCGAACCGTGGCGTCGAGGAGCTGCTGGGTCGTGGTGATGGGCATCTCGGATCTCCTTATGCGGGAACTCTCGCCATGATCACACCCCAGGGGAACCGGCCGCGGTCCGGCGGATGGCTCCGCCAGTCGGGGTCGACGGCACTCGGGCGTGGACGGTTCCCGGCAAGGGTGCGCGTGCTTCGTCCGGTGCCACCCGACGGCGCCCCGGTTGTGCGCGTTTTGGTGTTCGTACATCTCGAGCGCACGTCGGCTTATCCGGCCGGTTGATCTGGCGTCTACGGGTCACCGCGATCACACCATGGCGCCCCGGCCGGTCGGTGTGCCACCCCCTACCATTCCGACATGGGGTTGCGAATCATGATCCTCGGCGCGGGTGTTGGTTCGGGCCACAACATGGCCGCCCAGGTACTCGAAAGTGCCTTCAGACAGCAGCCGTCGGTCGACATCGCTCGGCGAACCGACGTGCTCGACAGCACCAACAAGCTCTACCGCAAGCTGTACGACGACGGCTACTTCAAACTCGTCGCCGACGTCCCGTCGTTGGTGGAGTGGGGCTACGACAGCAACGATGTCCCGTTCGACCTGGCCCGAACGCTGAGATTTTGGGACCGGATCAACACCACGTCCACGATCAAGGCGATCAAGGCGGCCAATCCCGACGTCGTCGTGTGCACGCACTTCCTGCCGGCCAGGCTGGTCGCGCTGATGCTCACCCGCGGAGCACTGAACGCCTCGCTGTCCATCGTGACGACCGACTACGACTTCCAAGGTCTGTGGCTGACCAGCCCCTTCACCCAGTTCTTCGTCGCCCGGGAGGAGACGAGGGCGCACATGGCCGCGATCGGTGTGCCGGCCGATCGGATCTCGGTCTCCGGCATTCCGGTGCGGCCCGTGCTCGGAGAAAGTGTGGATGCCGCCGCGGTGCGGTCCCGATTCGGGTTGCGCGGCGACCTGCCGGTCGTGCTGATCTCGGCCGGCGCCGCCGGGGGTTCGTACACCAAGACGATCGTCCAGCAGTCCCTGGCCCTGGAGACCCCCTTCCAGGCAGTCATCGTCTGCGGTCGCAACGATGAACTGAAAGCGGAGATCCAGCAGCTCGTCGGGACCCGCAGCGACCAGTTCAAAGTGTTGGGATTCACCAACGAGATGACCGATCTGATGCGGATCGCCGCACTGTTCGTCGGCAAGCCGGGTGGGCTGTCCTCTTCGGAGTGCATGGCCGCGGGTCTTCCGATGGTGTTGATCAATCCGATCCCGGGCCAGGAAGAGCGCAACAGCGACTTCCTGCTGGAAGAAGGCGCGGCGGTACGCTGCAACTACACCACCACCGTCGGCTACAAGATCGAGATCTTGCTACGAGATCCCGAGCGGTTGACGAGGATGTCGGCATCGGCGCGTCGGTTGGGGTTCCCCGACGCCGGGACGAGAATCGCCTCGATGGTCGCACCGGAGCGGGTTCCACCGCTGTGGATCTCGTCGAACGCGCAGCGGTCGATGCTGGCTGCCGCCGAACAGGGCATCGCCGCCACCCAGTTGCCGGCCGGCAGGCGGTTACGCACACTGATCGACTCCGACACCGGCTTCTCCCTCGGCGTGATCACCGAGACCCAGGCGGATCTGTTGCGTGAGCGCACGGTGGCGGCACCGCTGTCCAGGCGTGCACTGGTGATCTCGTCGTTGCAGCTCAGTGACTTGCGCCGCCGCCGAGCCGACGCTGACCTGGTGCTCACCGTCCGCCGGCTGCTGGCCTCCGCGCCCGAGAAGGTCCTGGGCCTGGCCTGACCGACGTACACCCCCCGGAAAGTGGGCGCGTCCTGCAGTGTGAAGCGTTTCAGATCTGCAGGTTGTGCACAGTTTCCCAGGGGTGGGTGGGCCCGATGGGATGCCCGGGGCTGTGCGTGCAGCGTCGGACGGCAGGATGGGTTCGTGCGGATCGCCACCTGGAACGTCAACTCGATCGGGGCGCGACTGCCTCGTCTGCTGGACTGGCTCGAACAGCGTGAGCCCGACGCGGTCGCGCTGCAGGAGACCAAGTGCGCCGACGGCGCCTTCCCGTTCGCCGACCTGCAGGCGGTCGGCTATGAGGCCCTCCATGTGGGCGACGGCCGCTGGAACGGTGTGGCCGTACTGTCCCGGATCGGCCTCGAACCCGTCTGCCGCGGGCTGCCGGAGCACCCGGAACCTCGGCTGGCCACGGCACGCTGCGGAGCGCTGCGGGTGACCAGTGTGTACGTCCCGAACGGACGCAGCCTCGACGACCCGATGTATTCCTACAAACTGGACTGGTTCGCCGCGCTCCGACGCACCCTCGATCCGCTCGACCCGGCCGAACCGATGGTGATCATGGGGGATTTCAACGTGGCGCCGAGTGACGCCGACGTCTGGGACCCCGCCGCGTTCCAGAATTCCACCCACGTCAGCAGCGCCGAACGAGCGGCGGTGCAGAGTCTCATCGACTGGGGGCTGACGGACGTACGAGCGCGGCCCGGCAAGGGCGATCATCCCTTCACCTACTGGGACTACCGCGCGGGCATGTTCCACAAGGACCTGGGCATGCGGATCGATCTCGTACTGGCGTCGGCGGGGGTCAGTGTCGGTGATGCCTACGTGGACCGTGAAGCCCGCAAGGGCAAGCTCCCGTCCGATCATGCGCCCGTGATCGCCGAGATCGAGGTGCGAGAGCCTGGGTGATTGATCACGACGTGATGAGCGAGAAGGTGCCCGGCGTCGGCTTGCGCCGGCGGCCCTGACTCCAGAAACCGTGCACATGTCGCAGCGACCCGCCGGGCGGATGTGTCACGAGCGCCCACTTTCGCCGCTCTCCTGACCTACCCGGGCCGGACCGAGCATCGGCACCGCGGCTCGCGATCGGAGCGGTACGTAGCGCAACCACCCCCCGGCAGGGTTTGATGGGTGCGTGGAACGCCGACAGATCGACCTGCCGCTCGGTAGTGGCATCGACCGCACGATGACGATGATCGCGTACGGCCACTGGGGCCGCCCGGTGCTCGTCTTTCCCAGCGAGGCCGGGCGGGCCTGGGACTTCGAGAACAACGGGATGGTCGACGCCGTCGGTTCACTGATCGACGAAGCGCGGATCAAGCTCTACTGCGTCGACGCCATCGACGCCGACACGTGGGCTGATCGGGGCCTTCCCCTGGAGGAGCGAGCCGTGCGCCACGGCGTGTATCACCGCTGGCTGACCGACATCGTCGTCCCGTGGATTCACCACGACACCAGTCACGACGCCGAGTTGATCACGCTCGGCTGCAGTCTCGGCGCGTACCACGCGATGCACTTCGCGTTGCAACGCGCCGATCTTGCGCCGCTCGCCATCGGATTTTCGGGCAACTACGACCCGACCACCTGGAACTCCTGGGGAGAGGGCGGCGATGCCGCCTACTTCGCCAACCCGGTGCACTACGTACCCAACCTGCACGGTGATCACCTCGCCTGGCTGCAACGGCGCCTGTCGGTGCTGCTTGTCGTGGGTCAGGGAATGTGGGAAACCCACCCGACCGGCGCCCTGCCGTCGACGAAGACGATGGCCGGGTTGCTGCAGGAGAAGGGGATCCGCTGCGAGCTCGATCTGTGGGGCTTCGATGTGAGTCATGACTGGGAGTGGTGGCAAAAGCAACTGGCCCACCACCTGCCGCGGTTCTGCTGACCGCTGCTCCGTCGGCAGGGTCGTCCGGCTCGGCAGGGTGGTCCGGGTCGGCGGGTCGTCGGGGGTCGGTAGGGTCACTGCGGTGAGCCGAGCGAGCAGGGGTTCGGTTGCGGGGCCGCTCGGTCTGGGGCGGGGACTACACTGCACGGGACCATGAACGCCCCATCGCCTCCTGCGGGCTGACGCCGATGCTGTTCGAGTGGGCGATGGTCGCGGTCGGCATCGTGCTGACACTGGGCACGGGATTGTTCGTCGCCTCCGAGTTCTCCCTGGTCAACCTGGATCGTCATGATCTCGAGACGCGCGCCGAGCGCGGCGAAAAGCGGCTCGGCCCGATCATCGGTGCCCTCAAGATCACGTCCACCCATCTGTCCAGCGCCCAGCTGGGCATCACCCTGACCACCCTGCTGACCGGCTACACGATGGAGCCGGCGATCAGCTCCCTGCTGGAGGGCCCGCTGACCGGGCTCGGACTGCCGCAGGCGGGGGTCCCGGTCGTCGGCACGATCGTCGGCGTGGCCATCGCCACGATCTTCTCGATGGTGCTCGGCGAGCTCGTACCCAAGAATTTCGCCCTCGCGCTGCCGTTGCGCACCGCCAAGGTCGTCATTCCGTTCCAGTCGTTCTTCACCGCCGTGTTCAAACCGGTGGTGCTGTTGTTCAACCACACCGCGAACGCGATCATCCGTACCCTTGGGGTCGAGCCGAAGGAGGAGCTGTCCGGCGCCCGATCGGCCGAGGAGCTCAGCTCACTGGTCCGCCGTTCGGCGATGGAGGGCCTGCTCGACGCCGATCACGCGACCCTGCTCAGTCGTACGCTCCGCTTCGGCGAGCACGCCGCCGAGGACGTGATGACCCCGCGGGTGCGGATGACGAAGGTGCTGGGCACCGCCACGGCCGAGGACATCGTGGCGACGTCGCAACAGACCGGGTTCTCCCGTTTCCCGGTCATCGGTGAGGACGCCGACGACATCTTGGGAGTCGTCCACGTCAAGCAGGCGTTTGCCGTCGACCCGACCCGTCGCGCCGAGGTGCGCGCGGCGGAGCTGATGGTCGATCCACTCTGGGTCCCACGCTCGATGGGTGTCGACACCCTCCTCGGGTTGTTGCGGCGAGGCGGTTTCCAGATCGCGATCGTTACCGACGAGTACGGCGGCACCGACGGCCTGGTAACGCTGGAGGATCTTGTCGAGGAGCTTGTCGGCGATCTGCTCGACGAGCACGATCGGACCCGGGCCGGCATCGTCCGCGACGGGCGGTCGATCATCTTCGACGCGGAGCTACGACCCGACGAGCTGTTGGAACTCACCGGCATCAAGGTGCCCGACACCGACGAGTACGAGACGTTGGCCGGGTTCGTCACCGACGAACTCGACCGGATCCCGGAGGTCGGTGACGAGGTCGACCTGCGCCACGGTGTGCTCCGGGTCGAGCGGGTGGATGGCAACAGGGTCGACCGGCTGCGCTACACCCCGACCGAACCGGGGCCCGGGGAGTCCGAGCACGACGTGCTCATCGACCGGTTGCGGGAGGACCTCGATGAGTGAATACGTTCCCGGGTTGGCGTGGCTGGTCGTCCTGCTGCTGGCCAATGCCTTCTTCGTCGGCGCCGAGTTCGCGGTGATCTCCGCTCGGCGCTCGCAGATCGAGCCGCGCGCCGAGGCCGGCAGTCGCTCGGCGCGGACGGCCGTGTACGCGATGGAGCACGCAACGCTGATGCTGGCCACCAGTCAGCTGGGCATCACGTTCTGCTCACTGCTGATCTTGAACGTGTCGGAGCCGGCCATCCACCACCTGCTGGAGATTCCTCTCGGCCTGACGAGTCTGTCGGTCGAGCTGGTTGCCGCGATCGCGTTCGTCGTGGCCCTCGTGCTGGTCACGTTCCTGCACGTCGTCTTCGGCGAGATGGTGCCCAAGAACCTCTCGTTCTCGCTACCGGAACGCGCGGTGCTGCTGCTCGCGCCGCCGCTGGTCTTCGTCTCACGGGTGTTCCGGCCGGTGATCTTCGCGCTGAACGCCACCGCCAACGGGGTGCTCCGGCTGTTCCGGGTCGAGCCGAAGGACGAGGCGACCAGCACGTTCACCTTGGACGAGGTTGCCGGCATCGTCGAGCAGTCGACTCGGGAAGGGGTGCTCTCCGACACCACCGGCGCACTCAGCAATGCGTTCGAGTTCACGGTGAAGAAGGTCCGCGACGTGCAGGTCCCGTTGGCAGAAATGGTGATGCTGCCGCGCTCAGCCACGCCGAGCGACGTCCAGCGGGCCGTGGCCGAGCACGGCTTCTCCCGCTACGTCCTCACCGACGTCGAGGGCCATCCCACCGGCTACGTCCACCTCAAGGACGTGATGGACCTGAGCGGCTCCGCGTCGGCCGATGAGCCGGTGCCCCCCAAGCGCGTACGACCGCTGATAGCCGTGCTGCCCGATGCCGACATCGAGGATGCCCTCGCCGCCATGCGGCGGCGCGGGACGCACGTGGCGCGCTCGGTGGAGCGCGGTGGACAGATCGGCGGCGTACTGTTCCTCGAGGACATCATCGAAGAACTCGTCGGTGAGGTGGACGACGCCACGTCGGCGTAGCCCGGCCGTGCACACTGGCTCGGCGGACCATCGTCCGGGCGGATCGGGACCTTCGGTCCTGGACGAAGCACGCCGTCCAGCAGCACACTTGAGCCATGTCGGCGGGAGCGCGACTGGAGCCCGGATCACTGTGGATTCAGGTCAGACCGCGCTGGGTTGCCCAAGCGGTGCCGCCCGCCTCGTGGGCGTCGTGATCGGCGAGAAGCCGGGCATCGCGTCCCACTCATGACCCTGGCCGGGGCGACGGAGGGGCGCTGTTCGCCCTCGGCCGGGTTCATGGGCTCGCGTCCTCGTCGGTCGGAAGGAGCGCGCCATGGACACCGAGACGCAGCGGCAGGTCGAGCTGAACCTGAATGAATGTCGCCTTCGACTCCGCGCGGCCACGGTGGGTCGGGTCGCGTGGACTGCGCCGGATGGGCCGCACGTGCTGCCGGTCACCTGCCACTACCGCAATGGCAACATCGTCTTCCGCACCTCACCCAGCGGAGCACTGTCCGCGCTGCGTCAGCGCTCACCGGTTGCCTTCGAGATCGACGAGATCGGCACCGCCGAGGCGTGGAGTGTCGTCATTCGCGGATTCGCGCACGAGATCCATCAGGCGTACGACTTGATCGAGCTGTGGGCGGACGAAGGTCTGGTGCCTTGGGCCCCCGGACCTCGGCCCGTGTTCATCGAGATCGAGCCGCGCACGATCAGCGGCAGGCAGTACGTGGCGCCGCGCTCCTGACCGCCCCGCGGAACCTGCTCCGGCCACGAACCGGTCAGCCGATCCTCAGGAACCGGAAGAAGGCTCTGGATCGCCCTTCTCCAGAGCTTACCGACTCTTGAGTGACCGCTTGGCTGCGGATGATCGAGCGCCGAGCTTGGTGAGGGATAGTTCTCGTGTCGGGCCGTTGCGGTCCGAATTGCTCGCGAAGATCACGCTCCAGAAGCCAAGTGTTGCGGGAGCGGCAAGTAGCACTCGAGTCCGAGGTGGCGTTGGGGAACGCCGCCCGGATGCGATCAGACCGGTCTTGACCGGTCGAAAGAGGTCGGCCCGCTCGGGGAGGGGGCCGAAGGACTTCCTGCCGGAACCCGTTCGGGGGACCGGGCCGGCAGGGAACGCGTACGGCCGAGCTCACACTCGGTCGGCAGCGACGCCGGCCCGTCTGGGGGAGACGGACCGGCTGATCGCGCAGACTCGGCCCGTTTGGGGTGGGCCGAGAACACATGGTCGGGCCCAGTCTTCGGGGGAGACGGGGCCCGACCTTCTGTGTGTCCGGACCTTCTCTGTGTCCGGACCCTCTGTGTGTTCGGACCTTCTGTGTGTCCGGACCTTCTGTGTGTCCGGACCTTCCAGGTGTCTGTCTCCGGACACGACCGAGGCGCCGGCGCGACGCCTGTCTCGCGCTTAGGTCAGGAAATGCCCGCTGCCAGCAAAAACCTCAGCATCGACTCAGCGCACGGATTGACCGACTCCTGACCGCATCCTTACGGTTGAATGATCAATCGTCGAGGTTCGGGGGAGAGGGTTGTGTGATCGGCCCGGACGGGCCGCTGACCACATCCCCCAGGAGCACGATCCCGATGACCACCACTTCGAGTTTCGACCTCGATACCGCCGCCTCCGTAGCCGACGAGCCAACCGCCGCTGCGAACACGGAGCCGAGCCTGGCCTCCTACATCCGACAGCACCAGGCTGACGTCGACGCCCTGCCGACGTACCGTCCGCTGATCGGGGCCGTCATCCCGGCCTACAACGAGGCCGAGACGATCAAGGCCGTACTGCGATCGCTGTTGAAGCAGACCCGGCTGCCGGACCAGATTCATGTCATCGTCAACAACTCCAAGGACGAGACCTTCGACCTCGCAGCGAACTTCGCCGGGCCGCGGACCGGCAAGAAGCTGCGCAAGGGTTCAACCATCCGCCAGGCTACCGAGGTCTTCGTGCACGACATCGGCGCGAATCCCGACAAGAAGGTCGGTGCCCTCAACTACGGCTTCGAACAGAT
>JBBSQJ010000132.1:0-12144 GCA_038257965.1 Propionibacteriales bacterium | reverse complement strand
TTCCCTCGACCGGCAAACGCGACGGTGAACGCGTTGATGAGCGCGCCACTGACCAAGACCGCTCGGCAGGCGAAGATCGCGACTTTGTTGGTCCAGCACGAGGTCCGGTCGCAGAGCGAACTGGCCGGGTTGCTGGCCGCGTCGGGCGTCCAGGTCACCCAGGGCACCCTGTCCCGCGACCTGGTGGAGGTGGGTGCGCTACGGGTGCGGGGGAATGACGGTCAACTGGTCTACGCGGTCCCCGGCGAAGGCGGCGACCGCAGTCCCCAGGCGGGTGGGTCGGCAGCCTTCGAGGCGCGTCTGGTCCGGTTGTGCGGCGAGATCCTGGTCTCGGCTCAGGCGTCGGCGAACCTGGTCGTGCTGCGCACACCGCCGGGAGCCGCCCAGTACTTCGCGTCGGCGGTGGACCGAGTCTCCTGGCCGGAGATCCTCGGCACGATCGCCGGCGACGACACCATCTTGGTGATCACCCGAGAAGCGCAGGGTGGTGCCGCGATGGCCGCCCGATTCCTCACCCTGACCGGTGGCGCCACCGGACCCGATTCGAGCGCGTCCCAGGAGGCGTCGTGATTCCCGACCCGATGAGCAGCGACCCGATGAGCAGCGAACCGGTCAGCAGCGATCCGATGACGATGGAGTCCGGGCCCACCGAGCACGAGGGCCGGCTCTGGGGCGGCCGGTTCAGCGGAGGACCTGCCGAGGCCATGTTCGCCCTCAGCCGGTCGACCCAGTTCGACTGGCGGCTGGCCCGGTACGACCTCGCGGGTTCCCGCGCCCATGCGCGGGCGTTGCACCGCGCCGGTCTGCTCACCGATGACGAGCTGTCGGGCATGCTGGCCGGGCTCGACCGGCTGGACGCCGATGTCTTGTCGGGTGCGTTCGGACCGGCAGCGACCGACGAAGACGTCCACGGCGCCCTGGAGCGTGGTCTTATCGGGCGGATCGGGCCAGACCTCGGTGGTCGGCTGCGCGCCGGTCGTTCGCGCAACGACCAGATCGCCACCCTGATCCGGTTGTACCTGCGCGACGCCCTTGCCGGGATCGGCCGCGGCGTGCTCGGCGTGGTCGAGGCCTTGCGGATCCAGGCCGAGCGCAACCTCAGCGTGTCGATGCCCGGCCGGACGCACCTGCAGCACGCGCAACCCGTCCTGCTCTCCCACCACCTTCTCGCCCACGCCTGGCCCTTGCTACGTGATCGGCAGCGCATTGCCGACCTGGATCGCCGACTGGCGCTCAGTCCGTACGGATCTGCGGCGCTGGCGGGCACCTCGCTGGGCCTGGACCCGGAGGCGGTGGCCACCGATCTGGGGTTCGCCGGCAGTGTCGCGAACTCGATCGACGGCACAGCCGCTCGTGATCTTGTCGCCGAGGCCGCGTATGTCCTGGCCCAGATCGGGGTCGACCTGTCCCGGCTGAGTGAGGACGTCATCTTGTGGGTGACTCACGAGTTCGGCTTCGCCGTTCTCGACGACGCCTGGTCGACCGGCTCAAGCATCATGCCGCAGAAGAAGAATCCAGACGTCGCCGAACTCGCGCGCGGCAAGGCCGGCCGGCTGATCGGGAATCTCACCGGCTTGCTGGCCACGCTCAAGGGTCTTCCGCTGGCCTACAACCGGGACCTCCAAGAAGACAAGGAACCGGTCTTCGACTCGATCGACCAGTTGCTCATCTTGTTGCCTGCGGTCGCCGGGATGGTCGACACCCTTTCGTTCGACGCCGAGCGGATGGCCGCGCTCGCGCCGCGCGGCTTCTCGCTGGCGACCGACGTCGCCGACTGGCTCGTGCGGCGACGCGTTCCCTTCGCCGACGCCCACGAGATCGCCGGGGCTTGTGTCCGGTTCTGCGAGGCGCGGGGGATCGAATTGTCCGACCTGACTCCGGACCAGCTCGCCGAGATCTCCGGGCACCTGAGCCCGGGCGTGCTCGACGTGCTCACGGTCCAAGGTTCGATCGACAGCCGGAACGGCCGGGGTGGCACCGCGACCATTCGGGTGCGCGAGCAGCTTGCCGAGGTGTCGCAGGCGTGCGCGGTCTTCGCGTGCTGAGTGTCGCGTCGACGACCAGACCTCCGCCGCAGGCCCGGGTGATCCCGGGGGGACTGTCGGCCATCGGCGAGCTCGAGACCACCTGTCGTCGACGAACGGCTAGGGTGACCAGCGGCCGGCCACGCCTGGAGCCGGCGAATCCATCCGACGGTGAAGGTGATGAGCGCAGTCCTCGACGAGTTGAAATGGCGTGGCCTGGTGGCGAACTCCACCGACGAGGCGGCGTTGGCGAAGCACCTGGATGCCGGACCGGTCACGTTCTACGTCGGGTTCGATCCGACCGCCCCGAGCCTCCACTTCGGCAATCTGGTTCAGCTGATGGTGGCTCGGGTGCTGCAACGCGCCGGACACACCCCACTGCTGCTGGTCGGCGGCTCCACCGGACTGATCGGCGATCCGAAGTCTGCGGGTGAGCGATCCCTGAACAGCAAGGACACCGTCACCGCCTGGGTTGGAAATATTCGCCGACAGGTCGAGAGGTTCGTCGACTTCGACGGCCACAACGCCGCCCGAGTCGTCAACAACCTCGACTGGACCGCACCGATGTCAGTGCTGGACTTTCTGCGGGACATCGGCAAGCACTTTCCCGTCAACCGGATGCTGGCCCGCGAGGTGGTCAGAGCTCGGCTCGAGGACGGAATTTCCTACACCGAGTTCTCCTACGTTCTGCTGCAGTCGATGGACTACCTCGAGCTGTTTCGTTCCTACGGCTGCACGCTGCAGTTCGGCGGCAGCGACCAGTGGGGCAACATCACCGCCGGCGTCGAGCTGATCCGCAGGGCCGACGGCGCGCACGTTCATGCGCTGGCGACGCCGCTGCTGACCAAGGCGGACGGGACCAAGTTCGGCAAGACAGAGTCGGGCACCATCTGGCTCGATCCGGCCATGACGTCGCCGTACGCCTTCCACCAGTACTTCTTGAACGCCGAGGACGCGAAGGTCATCGAGTACCTGAAGGTGTTCAGTGAGCGCCCGGCTGAACAGATCGAGGAGCTGGCACGCCAGACCGCGCAGGCTGCTCACCAACGGGTGGCTCAGCGAGCGCTGGCCGACGACATCACCACGCTCGTCCACTCCGGGAGTGACCGCGATGCTGCTGTGGCTGCCGCGGCCGCCGTCTTCGGACGTGCCGAGCTCTCCGAACTGTCTGCCGACGTCGTGGCGAGTGTGGTCCAGGAGCTGAAGGGCCGAGAAATCGTTGCCGACGCTGACTTGCCGCGGGTGGTCGACGTGCTGGAACGCAGCGGCGTCGTGGCCAGCAGGTCAGCCGCACGGCGCACGATCGCCGAAGGTGGGGCATACGTCAACAACAGTCGGGTGAGCGACCCGGACGCCCGGCTGACGCCGGAGGACCTGCTGCACGGGCGCTATGTCGTCGTCAGGCGCGGAAAGCGCACGGTCGGGGCTGTGTCGATCCTGCGTACCTGAGCCCCGGCCGCACGTGCGCCGGTCGATGGGAATCGACGGCGTCACAGCTTCGTGACAAGGGCCGATCATCCGCAGGCCAGACCTAGCGATCCCCGGCCACAGCCGTTACTCTGACGGATTGTAGACAAAACTACGAAACTCGTCCCCGCGGGGGCGTGTCCAAATCACGACGCCGATACGGCGTGAGGAGTGACCGCCCATGAGTTCATCAACTGCTTCGCCGGAATCGGCCGGCCCGGCAATCGTCGACGCCGACGCGTCCACACTCCGCCGAGCCGTCGGAGCGTCGGCGATCGGCAATGCGACCGAGTGGTTCGACTATGGCATCTACGCCTACGGCGTCACCTACATCTCGGCCGCCCTGTTCCCCGGCTCCGCCAGCGAGGCGACCCTGTTCGCGCTGGCCACCTTTGCCATCTCGTTCCTGGTCCGTCCGCTGGGCGGCTTCATCTGGGGCCCGCTCGGCGACAAGCTCGGGCGCAAGCAGATCCTGGCGATCACGATCCTGCTCATGTCGGGCGCGACCGTGTGCGTCGGCCTCGTGCCGAACTACTCCGCGATCGGCTGGGTGGCGCCCGCGGTGCTCATCCTGCTCCGGATGATCCAGGGTTTCTCGACCGGCGGCGAGTACGGCGGCGCGGCCACGTTCATGGCCGAGTACGCCCCGGACAAGCGGCGCGGGTTCTTCGGCAGCTTTCTCGAGTTCGGCACGATCGCCGGTTTCTCCCTCGGTGCCGCTTTGATGCTCGGCTTCTCGATCGGTCTGGGCGACGAGCGGATGCACGCCTGGGGTTGGCGGATCCCGTTCTTCGTCGCCCTGCCGCTGGGCTTGATCGGGCTCTACCTACGGAACAGAATGGAGGACACTCCCGTTTTCCGCGAGCTGGAGGAAAAGGGACAGTCCGAACACGAGGCCACGACGGCGATCAAGGATCTGCTGGTCAAGTACTGGAAGCCGGTGCTGCTGCTCGGCGGACTGGTGATTGCGTTGAATGTCTGCAATTACACACTGCTCAGCTACATGCCGACCTACCTGCAACAACAGATCGGGCTGAGCGCGAACGGATCGATCGCGGTTCCGCTGATCGGCCAGTTGTGCATGATGGTGCTCATCCCGTTCGCCGGCGCGCTCTCGGACCGGGTCGGTCGCAAGCCGCTGTGGTGGGTTTCGCTGATCGGTCTGTTCGTCATGTCGATACCGATGTATCTGCTGATGGGAGTGAACTTCCTCGGCGCGATTGTCGGGTTCGCGGTTCTGGGTGTGCTCTACGTCGCCCAGCTGGCCACGATCTCGGCGACATTCCCGGCGATGTTCCCGACCCACGTCCGCTACGCCGGCTTCGCCATCTCCTACAACGTCGCGACCTCGCTGTTCGGTGGCACGGCCCCGCTGGTCAACGATGCGGTCGTCCAGGCGACCGGCAACGTGTTGTTCCCGGCCTTCTACATGATGGGTTCTTGTGTCATCGGCATGATCGCGCTGGTGTTCGTCACCGAGACGGTCGGCTGCTCGATCCGCGGACGCGAGATCCCCGGTGTGAAGGCTCGGCCGGCAACGGGGCCCGCCCCGTCCGCGGCCTGACCTCGGCAGGTCTCCGCGTCGGTCTTGGGGCACGCTCGCAACGACGAAGGCTCGGTCACGGCGATCGGTCGGACCGAGCCTTCGGCTACGGCTACTCAGCCTTCGGTGGCGGCGACGGCATCGGCCCAGATGGCCACGGCGTCGGAGACCTGCGATGAGTCCACGACGAGCGCCGGGATGAACCGGACCACCTGGCCCCAGGGTCCGCAGGTGAGCAGGAGCAGACCGCGTCGTGCTGCTTCTTGCTGAGCGGCGGTGGCAGCGGCGCCGTCGGGATTGCCGTCCGCGTCGCGAAACTCGTTCCCGATCATCAGCCCCAATCCGCGGACGTCGGTGATCTGCGGGTGTGCGGCGGCGACCTCGCCGAGGGCGGTCTTCAGCTCCGCGCCACGGGCCTCGGAATTGGCGACGAGCTTCTCCTCCTCGATCACGTCGAGCGTGGCCAGCGCGGCGGCGCAGGCCACCGCATTGGCTCCGTACGTGCCGCCTTGCGATCCCGGCCAGGCCTTGCTCATCAGCTCCGACGACGCGGCGATCGCGGAGAGTGGGAATCCGGAGGCAAGTCCCTTGGCCGTGACGATCACATCCGGATGGACCCCGAAGTGATCGTGCCCCCAGAACTGCCCGGTCCGGCCATAGCCGGTCTGCACCTCGTCGAGCACGAGGCAGATGCCGTGCCGGTCGGCCCGCTCGCGGAGTCCGGCGAGAAAGCGCTCGTTCGCCGGGACGTATCCGCCCTCGCCGAGCACGGGTTCGACGAAGAACGCGGCGGTGTCGGCCGGGGCCGACACGGTCTGGAGGACGTAGTCCAACTGCTTGAGCGCGAAGTCGGTGGCCTGCTCCTGCGGCCAGCCGAAGTGCCCGGGGTCGGGAAACGGCGAGATGTGAACACCGCCCATCAACGGGGAGAAGCCGGCCCGGAACTTTGTTCCCGAGGTGGTCATCGATGCCGCCGCGACCGTACGTCCGTGGAAGCCGCCGTGGAACACGATCACATTGGGCCGTGCGGTCGCCTGGCGGACCAGCCGGAGCGCGGCCTCGATCGCCTCCGAGCCGGAGTTGACGAAGAACAGGCGGTCCAGACCCTCGGGCAAGACCTCCGACATCCGCTCGATCAGGGTGAGCAGCGGACGATGCATGACCGTCGTGTACTGGGCGTGGATCAGTCGCCCCACCTGCTCTTGGGCCGCAGCCACGACGCGCGGGTGGCAGTGCCCGGTGCTCGTCACGCCTATGCCGGCGGTGAAGTCCAGATAACGCCTGCCGTCCTCGTCGTAGAGGTGGACGCCCTCGCCGCGGGCCGCGATCACGCCGGTGGCCTGCTTGAGGATCGGGGACAGTTCGGCCACGATGGCTCCTAACGGTAGATTGTCAACAATCAGACTATTACATCGACACGCCGGTCGATGAGGCGATCACTGATTCATCACCGGCTGGGTACAGAACAGTCGAGAGCCTCCGGCCCCCGGGTCGGACCACAGGGAAGGACAGCAGATGACAACAGCCAGCGCTACCACGCAGAGGATCACCGAACCGGTCGTGTCGGCGGTGCCGAAGCAGTTGTTCATCGGGGGATCGTGGGTTGACGCGGCCGGGGCGCGGACGCTCGACGTCTTGAATCCGGCCACCGGTGGCGTGTTGTGCGCGGTCGCGGATGCGTCACCGGCCGACGGAATGACCGCGATGGATGCAGCGGTCGCGGCGCAGGATGGCTTCGCCGCCACGAGTCCCCAGCAACGTGCCGACATCTTGACCAGGGCCTTCGACCTGCTGCACGAGCGGATCGACGAACTGGCCAGGCTGATGACGCTGGAGATGGGCAAGCCGCTCGCCGAGGCGAAGGGAGAGATCACCTACGCCGCCGAGTTCTTCCGGCAGTTCGCCGGGGAGGCCACCAGGATCGAGGGCGGCTACCAGGTCGCACCGAATGGCCGGTCCCGCTTCCTGATCACCAAGCAGCCGGTCGGGCCGTCGATCCTGATCACCCCGTGGAACTTCCCGATGGCGATGGGGACGCGCAAGCTCGGGCCGGCCATCGCCGCCGGTTGCACGAGCGTGATCAAGCCAGCCGCGCAGACCCCCCTGTCCATGCTCGCCCTGGTGGGGATCTTGACCGAGGCCGGCGTACCCGACGGCGTGGTCAATCTCCTCACCACGAGTGACTCCGGCGCGGTGATGGAACCGTTGATCCGTTCCGGGAAGGCCCGCAAGCTGTCCTTCACGGGGTCGACCAAGGTCGGCAAGGCTCTGCTCGAGCAGTGCGCCGACAAGGTGCTGCGGACCTCGATGGAACTGGGTGGCAACGCACCGTTCGTCGTGTTCGACGACGCGGACGTCGATGAGGCGGTGGAGGGCGCGATGCTCGCCAAGATGCGCAACATGGGCGAGGCCTGCACTGCCGCCAACCGGATCTACGTCCAGCGCGGCGTGCTCGACGCGTTCGCGGCGAAGCTGGCGGGCACGATGGGTGAGCTGAGCGTGGGCGCGGGCATCGACGACGGGGTGCAGGTCGGGCCACTGATCGATCAGGCGGCGCTGGACAAGGTGACCGACCTCGTCGGCGACGCCGTGGACCGCGGGGCGAAGGTGCTCCTCGGCGGCACCAAGCTCGATCGGCCGGGCTACTTCTACCCGCCCACCGTGCTCAGCGACGTATCGACGGCGAGCCGGATGACGTCGGAGGAGATCTTCGGACCGGTCGCGCCGCTGACGCCGTTCGACGATGAGGCGGACGCGATCCGGTTGGCCAACGACACCGAGTACGGTCTGGTCTCCTACGTCTACACCAATGACCTTCGCCGCGCGCTGCGAGTGGCCGAGGCGATCCAGAGTGGCATGGTCGGGGTGAACCAGGGGATCGTCTCCAACCCGGCCGCGCCGTTCGGCGGGGTGAAGGAGTCCGGGTTGGGTCGCGAGGGTGGCCGGGTCGGGATCGAGGAGTTCCTCGAGACGAAGTACGTCGGCATCGCGATGCCCTGAGCCTGCGACGCCACCCCTTACGTCTCCGGAAAGTGTGCACAAGCTGCCAGTCTGAAGCGTTGCAAAGTGTCATAGGCGCCCACTTTCCGCGGGCGGGAGCGGTGAGCGGTCGGGTCAGTCCGGAGGTACGACGGTGAGCAGCCGCCGGACCGCGTCGTCCATGTGGGTTTGGATCAGGCCGTCGACCACCGCTGGGTCGTCGAGCGTGAACGCCTCGGCAATCTCTCGGTGCTCAGGCACCCGCTCGTCGGGCGGCGGGTAGGTCGTCTGCATCGCGTGGATGCACATCTTCGACTCCGTGAGCAGCGTGCGGTGAGTTCTCGACAGACGTGGACTCGCGGCCAGCGCCACCAACTGGTTGTGGAAGTCGATGTCGAGCTCGCCGACCGCTGCGGTGTCCCCGGCGCGGTCCGCGGACGCCATCTCCTCCACGATCGCCACGAGGTCGCGTGCGGCCCCGATCGGGTCGCGGGCGAAGATCTGACGCGCCGCCGCTCGCTCGACGGCCGCCCGGGCTACGTAGATGTCCTGCACGTCGTCGGTGGTCAGCTCCACCACGAAAAGACCGCGATTGCGAATGGCGATCAGCAGCCCCTCCTGGGTGAGTCGCTGCATTCCCTCTCGCAGCGGACCGCGGCTCACCCCGAGCGCCCGCGAAAGCTCTGCCTCACCGAGCTGCGCCCCGGCACGGAGCTCGCCCTCGCTGATCGCCTTGCGCAGCCTCGCCGCGATCATACTGGCCGTCGACTCCTGGACCAGCGGTTCGAGCCGGGGTCTTGCGGCGCTCATATCGCAGGGCGGGTCGCCGGGGTGTCGAAAAGCCGACCGAGCCCTGCGTCCGGCAGTCGGGCGATCGAATCGGGCCCGCCCGCGATCCGAAGGCCCTCCCATACCGTGACCTGATTTGCTGTGAGCACGGGCAATCCGGTCTCGGCCTCCAGCCGCTCGACCACCGCGAGCGTGTGCATCGCCGTATCCGGAACCAGAACCGCATCGGCGCCCGTCCGGTCCACCCCGGCGACGAGGGCTACCACCTCGTCCGCGCTGAGCTGACCGACTGCGGCGGCGGTGAAGATGTCGTGACTCGCCATCGCCGTGACCCGCAAGCCACCGCGAGCCAGGAAGTCCACGAAGTGCCGGGCCACGTCCGCGGGATAGGACGCTGCCACGGCGACTCGCTGGATGCCCAGCGCCACCGCTGCCGCGACGAAGGCGATCGAGGTGGACGACGTCGGCCTGCCGATCAGCGCTGCGACCTCGTCGACCTGACGGCGCGCTCCATCCCAGCCGAACACGAAACTGCCCGACGTGCAGGCCCACATGACCGCATCCGGACCGAACGGCACCAGATCGCCGGCCCCGGCGGCGAGCCGCTCGGCGCTGCCGAGGTCCAGCAGCGCGTCGACGGCGTGCGCGTCGACACCGACGGAGGTGTGCACCAGCGGCAGTCGGATTCG
This sequence comes from Propionibacteriales bacterium, assembly GCA_038257965.1. Classification (GTDB taxonomy): domain Bacteria; phylum Actinomycetota; class Actinomycetes; order Propionibacteriales; family Propionibacteriaceae; genus Microlunatus. The sequence goes on along the minus strand of JBBSQJ010000132.1, from coordinate 2,653 downwards.
AGCGCCGAGCCGTCGCTCGAGTGTCGGGAAATCGTCCTCGGCTCCGAACCCCGGATAGAGCAGTCCGACTACCGGTGCTGCGACCTTCGTGCTCATGTGCCCTCCTGCGCCTGCAATGAACCTCGACAACTGTAGGGGTCGGCTCCCTCGACGGCGATCATGCCGAATCGAGCATCCGCAGCATGATCAACACGTACGTTCTCGCCGCGACGAGCAGATCGGCCACCGGGACCGACTCGTCCGGTCGATGGGCGGCGGTGGTCACCGATCCAGGGCCCAGCACGATGACCGGTGTGCCCGTGTCTCGGGCGACGAAACCACCGTCGCAGGCTGCCGTCCAGCCGCCGAGCGCCAGTCTCGGACCACCAGCGTCGCCCAGCGCCTGATCGGACGTCTGGACGAGGGGGTGATCGGCCGGCGTAGCGAAGCCCGGCATGTCCATTGGTGAGTCGATCTCGAACCCGAGACCGCGCGGGCGGAGAATGTGTTCGAGTCGATCACGGACCCGAGCCAGCACCTCTTCGGCCTTCTCCCCCGGCAGCAGCCGCCGGTCGGCCGCGACCTGGCACTCGGCCGGCACGACCGATGTCCCGCTACCGCCGCCGACGGTGCCGACACTCCAGGTCGCCGGGCCGACGAGTTCGCTGAGCGGATGCGGCTCACGCGCCAGGACGGTGTTCCATCGTTCGATCTCGCTGATCACCTCGGCCGCGCCGTAGATCGCACTGACGCCGTCGCCCGGCCGCCCGGAGTGCGCTGCTTTGCCGTGCACCCGGATCCGGACGTACATGGCGCCCCGAGCGGCGATGATCGCCTGCAGATCGGTCGGTTCGGCGACGACGCAGCCGGCCCACTGCTCGGCGGCCCGCGCGGTGCTCAGGAAGTGCCGGATCCCGAGCCCCCTCTCCTCCTCATCCACCACGGTGGCCAACTCGATCGGCCCGCCGAGACGCCGACCGGACCGCCGCACCGCAGCCATGGCCACCACCGCCGCCGCGAGTCCACCGAGCATGTCGGCGGAGCCGCGACCGACGAGCCTGCCGTTGCGGACGGAGCCCGGCGCCAGTCCCGGCGTCCAACCCTCGCCCAGTGGGACCACGTCGGAGTGGCCGAGCAGCAGCAGGCCAGGTTGCTCCCCGCCGACCAGCCGGGCATGGACATTCGGCCGATCCGGCGCCGCGTCCGCCAACTCGACGTCGAGCCCTCGCTCGACGCATGCCCTGGCCAGCACAGCCGACCGGGCGAGTTCATCGCCCGGCGGGTTCACGCCCGGGACCGCGATCAGCGAGCGGGCCAGGTCGACGATCTCGTCGAGGCCGACGAGGTCGAGCACCGCACTCTCGACAGCGCTGATCCCGTTCGTCGTCGCTCTCATCGTCGGTGCGTGCGATCGAGTGCTTGTCGCAGGCGCCGGATCCCCTCTCGGGTCCGATCCGGATCGGTCGAGGCGAAGCACAACCGCAGGGCGTTGCCGAAGCGTCCGCTCGGACTGAAGGCGAGACCGGGGATGTAGGCGACACCTGCAGCGAGCGCGACCTCGAACAACGCCTGGGTATCGACGTCCGGACCGAAGGTGACCCACAAGAAGAAGCCGCCGTCCGGGTCGGTCCAGGTGGCACGATCGCCGAACTCGAGAGCCAAGGCGGCCTGCATCGCCTCCTTGCGGCCGCGATAGACCTCGCGTTGCGTGCCCAGGTGCGCCTTCAGTGCGCCCGATTCGAGGAAGGCGGCGATCAGCCGCTGCGCCGGCACGTTCGTGCAGGTGTCCATCGCCTGCTTCGCGTTGATCAGCAGGTGGTGCAGTTGCGGGTCTGCGGCCAGCCAGCCGACCCGGAGTCCTGGCGCGATGATCTTGGAGAAGGTCCGGACCGCGATCACCCGAGGGTCGCCGTCCGCCAGTTCGTACAGGCTCGGCAGTTCGTCGCCGGCGAAGCGCAACATAGCGTACGGATCGTCGTCGATCACGATCGATCCCCATCGGTCGGCGAGTTCCAGCAGGGCCCGTCGGCGCTCCAGCGACAGCGTGGTCCCGGTCGGGTTCTGGAAGGTCGGGATGCAGTAGATGATCTTCGGTGGCCGCCGGGCGGCGGAGCCGACCCGCTCGAGCTCGTCGATTCGCATGCCGTCGGCATCGACGCCGATCTCGACCAGCTCGGCGCCGTAGGACAGCGCGGTCGCGCTGCCGTTGGTGTAGGTCGGCGACTCCACGGCGACGATGTCGCCGGGGTCGGTGAAGATCTTGTTGATCATGTCCAGGCCCTGCATGCCGCCGGCGGTGATGAACAGCCGCTCGTCGCTCGTGTCATCGGTGGTGCCGGCCAACACTTCGAGCAGGGCGGCGCGCAGCCTCGGGTCTCCTTCGGTCGCCGCGTAGTCGTACGCGTCGGCGGATGCATGTCCCAGCTCGCGCTCGCCGATGGCCGACAGCAACTGGGTCGGAATCGCCTCCGGCGCCGGGCTGCCCATCGCGAACCTGACGATGTCGTGCCGCTGCTTGGCCAGCAACGACGTGCTGGAGTCGATCACCGAGCCGACCAGGCCGGCGGCCCGCTCGGCGTAGGGGAGTGTGCTCGTCGCGTTTTTCATGATCACCTTTTCACCGTGAGATCTTGTGGGAGTCGAGTCAACCGTTCGGGGCCGGTTGGAGTCACGA
>JBBSQJ010000131.1:0-12148 GCA_038257965.1 Propionibacteriales bacterium | reverse complement strand
GGATGAGCCCCGAGCCAGCCGAAGGGCACACCGGCGGGATGAGCCCCGAGCCAGCCGAAGGGCACACCGGCGGGATGAGCCCTGAGCCAGTCGAAGGGCACACCGGCGGTATGAGCCCTGAGCATGGCGAGAACCAAGCCCCGACCCTGTCCAGATTTTCGCGCCGTGGCCTGCTGGGTGCCGCGGGTGCAGGAGTCGTGGGCGTCGGCGTCGGGGCCACCGCGATGGGACTCGCCGGCCGTGCAGCGGCGAACGCGGCCGACCAGCCAATGCCGACAAGCACGTCGTACCCCTTCTACGCCGAGCACCAGGCGGGTATCGTCACGCCGGCCCAAGATCGGTTGCACTTCGCCTCGTTCGACATGACGACCGACTCCCGCCAGGAGTTGATCGCGCTCCTCACGGACTGGACCGAGGCGGCGGCCCGGATGACCCAGGGTCTGGGAGCCGGGCCTTGGGGACCCACCTCGGGTTCCTATGACGCACCGCCCGACGACACGGGCGAGGCAATCGGACTTCCTCCCTCCAAGCTGACCCTGACGTTCGGATTCGGTCCGACACTGTTTCGAAAGGCCGGCGTGGACCGGTTCGGGCTGGCGGATCGGCAACCGGAGTCGTTGCGTCGACTGCCACATTTTCCGGCGGACAACCTCGACGCCGCCAGGTCCGATGGTGACCTCTGCGTCCAGGCCTGTGCGGACGACCCACAGGTCGCTGTGCACGCCATCCGGAACCTCGCCCGGATCGCCTTCGGCCGCGCCGCGTTGCGCTGGTCCCAGCTCGGGTTCGGGCGTACGTCGTCCACCTCGACCTCTCAGGTCACCGCCCGGAACTTGTTCGGATTCAAGGACGGGACGGCGAACCTGAAGGCGGAGGAGCCGGACCTCGTGGCCGAGCATGTCTGGGTGTCCGCCGGAGATTCCCGGTCCGACTGGCTGAGCGGCGGCTCATACCTGGTTGCCCGCCGGATCAGCATGACGATCGAGATCTGGGACCGCCAGTCACTGGGTGAGCAGGAAACCGTGATCGGACGCACCAAGGCCGAGGGAGCTCCGCTGTCGGGCGGGACCGAGTTCACGGCCCCGAACTTCAGTCTGGTCGGCAAGGAAGACGAGCCGCTGATCGCCACCGATGCCCACGTCGCGATGGTTCACCCGGACAACAACGGCGGCGTGCAGATGCTCCGACGCGGCTACAACTTCGTCGACGGCAGCAACGGGCTCGGCCGGCTCGACGCCGGGCTGTTCTTCATCGCCTTCGTCTGCGACCCGGTGACCCACTTCATCCCGATCCAGACGAAGATCGGCCGCGCGGACCGCCTGAGCGAATACATCCAGCACACCGGATCGGCCCTATTCGCAGTCCCACCGGGCATCGCCCAGGGCGAGTACGTCGGTCAGGCCCTCTTCGGGTGAACAGTGGAGTGGAGGGTCCCGGTAGTAGCCGGGACGATCTACTCCGATCTTGCCGCCCACGAGTTGTCCACAGCCAACTCGCAGTCCACAGGCTGGAGTGCTGCGCGGCTCGGTGGGACATCGGCCGCCTATCTGCACGGGTTGGTCGATGCCTCGCCGCAGGTGATCGCCGTGCTGGTGAACCACGGCACGAAACGTGTGCCGCGCGGACCCTGGCAGTTCGTCCAGGCGCGAGCCGAGGCGAGGGGCACCTCACGGGGAGCACCACCGCGAACGGACGTGGAAAGCTGTGTGCTGGATCTGTGCGTCGACGCGGCTCGGACCCGCATCGTCGATCTCGTCACCCGTGCGGTCCAGAGTCGCCGGACCACGACGGAGCGTCTGCGTAGGCGGCTCGAGGCCCGCCCCCGTCACCCCCAGCGAGTCCTACTGCAGCAGATCCTTGCCGATGTTGCATACGGCGGTCGACCCTCGCGGGTGAGGCGACGCTGCGCTACGGCTGGTGGGACGTGTTGGAAGTGCCCTGCCTGGTGGCCGCCGAAGTGGCTACCGTGCTGCGCCTGCGCGGCCGGCCAGGACCGCTCGTCCTCTGCCCCGGGTGTGAGCAGTCGCGAAGAGTGGAGTAGATCGTCACGGTTAGGCCCGTGACGATCTACTCCGATCCCGCGCCGGCGATGTGTCGGTTCTCGCCATCGGGGTCAGGGCGGGCCGCTTGGCCCGGACCCCGAGTCCGTGCGGAATGCCACGGATGCCCCGGTTGATCCAGGGCGCCAGATAATGTACGGCCCAGTCCAGATCGCTGACGAAGCTGGTCGCCGGTCCAGGCCGGACGAATTCCTCTTCCGGCTCGGCCTGCCAGGAATCGTCGAAGCCGGGCAATCCGAGCCGCCAGGCCAGCGCCGCGGCGATCCGTTCGTGGCCGAGGGTGTTGCCGTGCAACCGGTCTTCGAACCACAGCCGTGGGTCCTCCGCGATCGGCTGGTACTGGAAATCCACATACAGCGCGCCGTAGCGGTCGGCGACCGAGCGGATGATGTCGTTCAGCCGGAACAGTCGATCCTTGAGCCGCCTGCCGAACGGGTTGTAGGCCGAAGGATCCGGAACCGTTAAGGTCAGCACCGTGCTGTTCGCCGCGGTGGCCTCGGAGAACATCGCCTCGTAGTCCTCCCGGATCGACCCGAAATCGTGGGCCGGGACGAGCACGTCGTTGACGCCGCCGAAGATCGTCATCAGATCGGGCTTCATCGCCAGGGCGTCATCGAACTGGGTGGTGCGGATCTCGTTGAGCCGGAGTCCCCGAACGGCCAAATTCGCGTAGTCCAAGCTCTCGTCCTGGTTGTTCGCGATGTGCTCCGCCAACCGATCGGCCCAACCGCGGTAGCCGCCGTCGTCGTACTTGTCCTCCAGTCCCTCGGTGGTCGAGTCGCCGATGGCAACGTAGCGACGATATGCCGGGTGGCTGGTGGTGCTCACGTCCCGATTGTCCCCACGACCGAAGTCTGGGCCGGTATCCGGGGGGCGAACTATCATCAGTGACCTAGGGGGTAGCGGATGGCCGACCTCGGCTGCGACGCCGTGTTCGTAGAAGAGTCGGCAACCCTACGGCCCCGACTCGAACGCTGCGCCCGGGTGCTTTATCCAGGCATCGACGGGGACTTCGACCGGGCCGAACGGGCTGTCGATCGGTCGCTCGCCAAGACGTACGCTCTCGGGCCGGACGCCGACCGGACGATTGCCGCCTTCCGGGCGTTGCTGAATCCGACCCTGGACCGAACTCGCCGCCGCGGATCCACGGTCGAACGGATCGAGTTGATGGACGTCGCCCCGGACCACCCGGGAGGCCTAGCCGATGACCTCGGCGCACTCGCGCGGACGTCGCAGATCGTCGTGGTGTTGACCTTGGTTGGTGCAGTCTCCCCGGACGAGCTCAGCCGAATCGTCGGAGTCCCGGCGGCCCGGATCAGCGAGCGACTGGCCGACGCGGTGAACCAGGTCGCTCGACGCGACCCCGCGCGCCGCGATCCGCGGGAGCTGACGCGCCAACTCGACCGCCTCGCCGGCCCGTCCGACCCGGTAGCGACAGCGCGAGCCGGAGTAGGCGATCTCGCGCGCGGCCGCCGGTTGGAGCAGCGGGCGCGGCGCCGTCGGGGGGCTGTGGCGACGGCCGCGGTTGTTGTCGTGGTCCTGCTGGTGGCGGGGGTAGCCTTGCACGGTGGCGGGCAGGGCGAGATCGCCAACGTACCGGCGGCGACTCCAACCCCGACCCCGAGCCACGACTTGGACCCGTGGCAGCCGTACGGGTGCGACACCAGCGAGCCGGCCTGCCGTGCGCAGACACTGATGCGCTGGCGAGCTCGGATCTCGGGAGTGCTGGTGGAGAGCCTGGACAACGACCGGCGCTACTTCTCCGCCATGAACTGGCAGGTGCGACCCACCCCCGAGAGTGAGTCCTTCTGGCGCGGCGACGGCGGAGCCCTCGCCGTCGGGTTGTCTCGGTCCACCGACGGCGGTACGGAGGTCTATCTCCAGGTCGCCACCGACATGAAGTACGCCGACCGGTGTGGTCAGCGCATCAAGAAGCGCTGCACCGTCATCGAGACAATGGACGGGAACCTGTACGCGATCGCCGGGACGAGCACGACGACCGGCGGGGTGGAAGTGCAGTACATCCCTGACGAAGACCGAGTGATCACCGCCGTGGCTCGCAACACCAGTGCCGGGAAGAAGCTCGACATCAGCTCGGGTGACCTGATCGATCTGGTGCGCGACAACAGGATCCGGCTGCCGAAGCGCTGAGACCGATCCGAGGTGACCTCCCGGGTGGGTGGTGTCGAATTGTCGCCGTAGCGAGCAGGCACCCGGGTGCGTGGCAGGCAAGGCGGAGGAGGAGATCGTAGCGGTGTCCTACGAATGACGACGACAACGGACAGGCTTGTGCCCGGGTGCCGCGCAGTAGGTCATCCGTTCGATACCGCCCTCCTAAGCCGCCAGCGGGTGGTCATTGTCGCGCTTTGCGTCCGGGGCAGGCCGCGGCGTGAGCGGCGTGGGATCGGCGGGATGGTCCGCGGAGTCGCGCCGGTTGGGGAGCTCGAGCAGGGTGGGGACGATGGCCAGCAGCCCGACGATCACTGCACCGGCTACGGCCACCGCCACGATGATGAGTTGGCTGAAGTCCATGAGACCAGCATGCCCGGTGGTTCTGACAGTTCCAGCGTTCAGGCCTGTGCATTTCCTGTGAGCTGCGGTATCACGGTTGGGGAGCCGGTCTCTTGGTGTCCGTACGGCAGCGTGGGGCTCGTTGCCAAACCTCAGCACGAGAGGTCTGCGGATGACACATCGAGGTCCCCTGATCACCCTGTCCGCGGTGGCGATCCTTTTCGCGGCGCTGCTCGCTGCCGACTTCGTCGTCCATCCAACACCTGACGCAGCTGTCTCCGCCGCGGTGCCTGCCTCGACCTCGGCGCCCGCCACGCCCGCACCGCCGGGAACGGTATCGACCTACCCGAGCGCTGCGACACCCTCGGGTGCCCCGACACCAAGGGCCACCGAGCGTGACGACGAAGACCGGTTCCCGCAGCGGGCGGTCTATGTCGGGCGCTCCGAGGACGGCAGGCTTGCCGTGGCGGTGGCCGTGCTCGGCGACCGGGCGGCCGCGTACGTCTGCGACGGCCGGTCACGGGAGGCGTGGTTGCGCGGGCGCGTCGAAGCGGACGAAGTGCGCCTGACCTCCGAACACGGCTATCGGCTCAGCGCCGAACTCGACGACAAGCGACTGGTGGGCGAGGTGCGCAGCGGCGGGCGACGCTGGGCGTTCGAGATCCATCGCGCCGAGCCACCCGCCGGCCTGTACCGCGCGGAAGGATCGCGAACGACGGTCGGCTGGATCCGCCTGCCGGACGGTAGCGTCGTCGGTATCGCCACGAACGACGACGGCGCTTCCGGGCCGGCGCCGGCACTTGGTCCGGACCAAGAAGTCCAACTCGACGGCCACGGCGTCCGGGCCGATCCGGTCGCCGGTGACGACAAGATCTAGGAGGGCCCGATGGCCACAGCTACGTCTCCGGCACCCACGTCCGCGCCCTCGGCTCGGATCAGACCCGTCCTGGTGGCGATGTCGATCGGCGCCGTCGTGTCCATCGGCCTGGGCCTGTTCGGTCGGTTACACGCTCCTACCGGGATCGCCATCAACCTGGCCGGCTTCTCCAGCGGCTTCGCGGTGAAGACGTGGCTGACCACGACCGCGTTCGCGTTCGCTGTCGTGCAACTGGTGACCGGCATGGCGATCTTCGGGCGCATTCCGCTCGAGGGCGCCTGGCTCGGACCGGTGCACCGCTGGTCCGGCCGCGCCGCCGTGCTCTTGGTGACCCCCGTTGCCGTGCACTGCCTGTACGCCCTCGGTTTTGCCGACTTCAGCACCCGGGCGCTGGTCCACTCCGTTCTGGGCTGCCTGTTCTTCGGTGCTTTCGTCTGCAAGATGTTGATCCTGACCAGGGACGATGCTCCTGCGTGGGCGCTGCCGGTGCTGGGAGGCCTGGTCTTCTCGCTGCTCACCGGGCTGTTCGCGACCGCTGCCGTGTGGTTCTTCGTCTACCGTGGCTTCACCTTCTGAGAGGAGGCCGGATGGATCCGACACTCACCCGCCGTGGTGTCCTGGTCGGTGGCGGCGTGTGCGCGCTGGCGCTGTGCGGGCTGACCGGTTGCGCCTCGTACGGTCCGGAGTCGGAGCCGCACGGGTCGGCCACACCGGCCGCCGAGATGACCGCGCCTGCCGCCGCCATCCCGGTCGGCGGCGGCAAGATCTACACCGACGAGAAGATCGTGATCACCCAACCCAGCGCCGCGGTCTTCGAGGCATTCAGCGCCATCTGTACTCACCAGGGCTGCGTGGTCGGTGCCGTCACCACGACCATCGACTGCCCGTGCCACGGCAGCAAGTTCTCGATCACCGACGGTTCGGTGGTCCATGGCCCGGCGACGGCACCGCTGCCGAGGCTGAAGGCCTCGGTCGACGGGCGGGACGTGAAGGTCGGCTGAAGTATCAGGTTTCGACGGGATCCGGCGGGGCGGGTGCTTCCGAGCCGGACTCGGTCAGCACACACTGCCAATAGCCGACGTCATGCCAGCCGCCGAGCTTGAAGCCGGCGTTGCGCAGCAGGCCGACCGGTGTGAAGCCGTGCCGCTCGTGCAGGCGGACGCTGGGCAGATTCGGCAGGGCGATGACCGCCACCGCACTGTGAAAGCCCTGGCGGCGGAGCCGGCCGAGCAGATTCGCGTACAGCGCGTCTCCGACACCGCGCCGTTGGGTTTCGGGGTCGACGTACACACTCGTCTCGACGGTCCACCGGTAGGCGATTCGATAGTTCCACGCAACGGCATAGGACACTCCGACCACGCGGCCGTCGTCGACGGCGGCCAGCCACGGGTGCGAGTCGTGCAGCCGACGCCAGTCCGAGCGCCACTCGTCGATGGTCTGAGGCTCGGTACGGAAGTTGAACGCCGAGGTTGCGATGAAGTGGTTGACGATGGCGCGGATCCGGTCCAGGTCGGCTTCCTCGACCGGGCGGACGCGGAGCCAGCCCTTCGTCATCGCGTCCTCGCCGGGTACCCGTCCACCTGCCCATCCTGACACGACTCCGAAGGCGCGGGCGTGGACCGGACCGCCTGATCGCTGCCAATATAGTAGTAGATCGTCAGGGTTCCTCCCGTGACGCTCTACTCCGCTCTCGGGCTACTGCACTGTCGGCGCAGGCGGACGGCGCGGACCTCCTAGGATGCGCTCATGAGCCGCAGCGTCGGTCGGACTCGCCGGCCGACCGGCGCCATCGTCGCCGTCCTCTGCCTGGCCGGTACCACCGTCTCGCTGCAGCAGACGCTGGTGGTCGCCCTGCTGCCGAGCTTCGCCGAACTGCTCGACGTCTCCGGAGACGACGTCTCCTGGTTGATCACCGCGACGTTGTTGACGTCGGCGGTCGCGACCCCGGTAGTCGCCCGCCTCGCCGACATGTACGGCAAGCGGCTGATGATGATCGTCTGCATCGCACTGATGGTGTCGGGCTCACTGGTGGCAGCGCTGAGTTCGGGCAGTTTCGTCCTGCTGATCGTCGGACGATCGCTGCAGGGTTTCGCTGCGGCACTGATCCCTGTCGGGATCAGCATCATGCGAGACGAACTACCGCGCGAGAAGGTGTCCTCCGCGATCGCGCTGATGAGCGCCACGCTCGGCATCGGCGGCGCGCTCGGCCTGCCGCTCGGTGGGCTGATGTTCAGCCGGCTCGGTTGGTCGTCTGTGTTCTGGCTGTCGGTGGTGGTCGGGATCGCCATCGGCGTTGCGGTGCTGCTGGTCGTTCCGGAGTCCGGGGTGCAGACTCGCGGCAAGTTCGATGTCGTCGGTGCCCTGCTGCTGTCACTCGCGCTGACCTGCCTGCTGCTGGTGATCTCCAAGGGTGCCAGTTGGAGTGGCCAGGCGATCCTCGTCCTGGTCGTGGTCACCGCAGTCACCCTGGCGTTCTGGGTGCCGTACTCGCTTCGGGTCAGCCAGCCGCTGGTCGACCTGCGCACCTCGGCGCGCCGACCGGTGCTGCTCACCAACGTCGCTTCGATCCTGGTCGGCTTTGCTTTGATGGGCAACATCTTGGTCAGCACCCAGCAGCTGCAGCTACCGCCGGAGGCGGGCGGCTACGGTCTGGACGCGCTCGCGGCCGGCCTGGCCATGGTCCCCGGTGGACTGGCCATGGTCGTGTTCTCCCCGGTCTCGGGGAAGATGATCAACACGTTCGGCGGTCGGATCACGCTGATCACCGGTAGCGCGATCATGGCGGTGGCGTACCTCGGTAGGGTCTTCCTCGATCACTCGCTACTCTCCATCGTCGTCGGGGCAACGGTCGTCAGCATCGGCTCGGCCATCTCCTACGCCGCCATGCCGAGTCTGATCATGGCCAACGTGCCGATCACCGAGACCGCATCGGCGAACGGGCTGAACGCGTTGCTCAGGGCACTGGGCACATCCACCGCGAGCGCCGTCATCGCGGCCCTGCTGACCGGTCTCACGATCACGGTGAACGGTGAGATCGTGACCAATCCGGTCGCCTTCGCGGTGACGTACGGACTCTCGGCCGTCGTCTGTCTGCTGGCCTCCGGTGTGATCTGGTTCGTTCCGCGGCGGAGCACCGTGGCCGCCGCACTCGCCGGCGCGGCGGTGGCCGACGCCGCAGTGTCGCAGGCCGGTGAGAGCTCTGAGATCGTGGTCCAGGGGCGGGTACTGCGACCCGATGGCCGGCCGCATCCGCACGCCGTGGTGACGGCGGTCCGGCTGGGCGGGGAGCCGCTGGACTGGAGCCGGGCCGACAACGAAGGGCGATTCTCCCTCGCGCTTCCCGGCCCTGATCACTACCTGATGATCGCGAACGCCGATGGTTGGACGCCGCGCTCGGTGGTGGCCGACGTCACCGATCCCGAGGTCGGCCCGGTCGTCAGGATCGGTGGCCCCCTGATGCTGAGCGGCGTGGTCCGCAGCGATGGTCGTCCGCTCGACAAAGGCGTGCTCACCCTGAGTGCGACCACCGGGGAGGTCCGGGCCACAACCACCACGTCTGCCGACGGCCACTACGAACTACGACTTCCGCCGCCGGGCCACCACATCCTCACTGTGCTCGATCCCGAGAGCCTGACCGTGCGTTCGGTGAAGATCTTCAGCACGACACAGTCGGCGGTGGCCGATGTGGATCTGTCTCTTCACTGATGGCGTCGGGGATCGCCTGCAGGTCAGCCGAGCGAGGCAGCAGGCGATCCGGAAACGACGATCAGCGCTTCTCGCAGGCGATGCCGTCGTTGTCGCGGTCGAGATCGCGCTCACCGCGATGCTTGGCCTTGCCGTCGTTGTAGCTGTAGATCGCGGTGCTGACCTTAAAGGTGGTCACCCGCTTGCCACTGGTTTTGTCCTTGGCGCCCTTTTCGCCGACGCCGTGTGGATAGACCTTGTTGAGGGCGGCACAGTTCTTGTACGACTTCGGCGCCGCAGCCTCGGCGGGCGCGGTCGTCGCGGCGACGAGACCGCCGACGAGAAGGGTTGCGGCCACCAGACTCAACTTGCCCATGTTCTCCAGTCAGATTAGGTTCGAAGTCGTTATTTTACGACACTTCGCTCGTTCGCGCGGCTGATTAGGCGATTCAGTGGACTTTCGTCTGTCGTCGTCGCTCACCTTCTCGAGATGGTTGCCCGCCGGGGATGATGGAACCTACGGGAGTCCGAAGGCATCGGAACCCGACGAGGAGGACGACGTGGCGGACATCGTGCTGGGGATCATCGCCGTGCTGATCGGCGCCCTGCTGTGCTTTCGTGGATACCTGGCGATGCGCGCCCTGATCAGCCTGTGGGGCGCCTTCGTCGGATTCCTGCTCGGCGCGGGAATCGTGGCGCAGGTGACCGGCGACGGCTTCCTTCAGGTGTTCCTCGGCTGGATGGTCGGCATCATCGTCGCGCTCGTTTTCGGGGTGCTGGCGTATCTGTCGTATCAAGTGGCCGTCGTCCTCGGCATGGCAGCGATCGGGTTCACCGTCGGCACCTCCATCATGGCGGCGTTCCACGTCCAGTGGTCCTGGCTGACCGTGCTGGTCGGAGTCGCGGCCGGCATCGTGTTGGCCGTGATCGCGATCGCCGGTGATCTCCCGGCGATCCTGTTGGCGGTGCTCACCGCGCTCACCGGAGCCAGCGTGACGGTGTTCGGGCTGATGCTGCTGTTCGGCGTCATGAGCAGTGCCGAGTTCACCGCCGGGGATCTGACCGCAAAACTCGAGGCGCACTGGTGGTGGTACGCGATCTACGCGGTCCTGGCGATCGTCGGGGTCATTTCGCAGGGCTCGCACCTGTCGCGGGTCAAGCGCAGCATGCGCCAGCAGTGGGCGCCGGGTCAGCCCGCGACAGCTGAGCCTCGCTGAGCTCGGCGGGATCCCGGCGGTAGAGCCGATCGCCGGAGCGGCCGCGGGCTGGGACCACACCGCGTTGGGGTGGGTTCTCCGCCGGCCGATCCGCGGGGGCCCTGGTCGGTCGGGGGGTCAGGCCAGCCGCTCCAGCAGGATCCGCAGTCGTGGCCAGGTCCGAGCGAAACCCCCGTGCAGGACCAGACCATCGACATCGTCGATCGGGACCCAACGAAGCTCCTCAGACTCCTCCTGTGGCACGAGCACCACCGGCCGGACCAGTCGGGCCAGCACCGTGGTGTAGCTCCAGCCACCACCGTGGTCGTCGACGAACTCCTCGAGCGCGTCGACCCCCTCCGAGACGATCCCCGCGTCCTCGCCGGCCTCTCGGAGGGCGGCCTCCTGCGCCGACTCGTGGCTGTCCCGGGCGCCTCCCGGCACTCCCCAGGTGCCGCCGTCCGCGGTCCACACCGCCCGATGCTGCATCAAGATCTGCGGAGCCGACGTCGTCGCTTCCTCGTGCTCGCTGCCGTCACGGCGCAGCAACAGGCCGGCGGCCCCGAACCTTCCCCAGTGTCGATGGCCCAGTCCGCACTGGACCCAGCCGTTGCCGTCGTGCTGCACGACTCGAGTCTGCCGCCTCGCATCCAGCCAGCCCGCGGGTGGTCAGCGTCGTATGCGAAAGCGGACGGGCGCCGCCCAAGGGCTCCGGGACGATTCGAACGACTCGAGGATCACATCCAAGACGTCGGTGAACGGTCGCTCGCCCGGCGCCCGGCAAGGCCTGACGTACGGTCGCGACGTGGCCTGCGAGCGCGCAGTCGCCACCGCCCCACTCGCCCGCAAACCACCGTTCGGATCCCTTGTTGGGATCCGAACGGTGGTTTGAGGCAGGTCAGCTGCGTGCGGGCGCGTGGGAGCGTTTCCGGTACCACTGCCAGCCAGCAGTGACGAGTAGCGCACCGACGATCGAACCGATGATGCCGCTCGGACGTAGTGCAAGACCGTCACCGGCGAGCAGGCTGATCAAGAGGCCGCCGACGAACGATCCCACCAGTCCGGCGACGAAGGCGAGCGTCCAGTCGATACCGCTGGCCTTGCGGCCAAGGATCAGCTGCGCGAGGGCGCCGACGACCATGCCGAACAGGATGAGTCCGAGGATGAGCACATCCGGCAGCATAGACGAGCAGACCACGACGGCGGGGCCGCCGATTGCGGTCCACACTCGAACCGGAGGGACTGGTGACCAGTGACCGCTGCTTTCCACGGCCAGACGACCGCCCCACGATGCGAGGTCTCGGCGTGACACCCTCTGGGCCATGACATCACGACGAGCCGTGCTGGCGGGAGCGTCGGGCTTCATCGGCCGACGACTCGCCATCGAGCTGGCCGCGGACGGCTATGAGGTGACACTCGTCGGACGTAGCGGGCCCGATGTCAGGTGGGGTGAGACGCCACGGCTGATTGATGCCGTCGAAGGCGCTGATCTGCTGATCAATCTCGCCGGACGCAGCGTCGGGTGTCGCCACACCGACCGGAACCGGGCCGAGATCTACCGCTCCCGGATCGACACCACCCCTGAGCTCGGTCGGGCGCTGACGGCGGCCACGAATCCGCCGGCGCTCTGGTTGAACGCCAGCACCGGCACCATCTATCGCTACGCGCTGGACCGCCCACAGACCGAAGCGGACGGCGAGCTGGGCAGCGGGTTCTCGGTGGATGTCGCCCGCGACTGGGAACAGACGTTCTTCGCCTCGGATCTCCCGCGCACCCGGCGCATCGCCCTCCGGATGGCGATCGTGCTCGGCGAGGGTCCG
>JBBSQJ010000130.1:0-12178 GCA_038257965.1 Propionibacteriales bacterium | reverse complement strand
TCTCGCCGAGTCAGAGCGGGGCCTGCGGATCAGCCGCGGGCTGACCAATCTGAGCAGCCAGTCCGTGCCGGTGAACAGGATCCAGGGCGTGAAGATCAGCCAGCCGCTGCTGTGGCGCTCCGTCGGCTGGTATCGCATCGACATCGACATCGTGGGCTACGTCAGCAGCGACGAGGACAGCGAGAACCGGTCGTCGTCGGTGCTCCTGCCGGTCGCCGGCAGAGAGGAGGTCCAGCTCGCATTGGATCGGATCCTGCCCGGGGTCGACCTCGACGCCATCGTGATGCAGACGGCGCCTCGACGCGCCGCCTGGATCCGCCCGTTCGACTTCTGGACCCTGAAGTTCGGCATGACCGATCGCGTCCTCGTCACCGAGGTGGGCTGGATCACCCATGTTCGCAACATCGTTCCCCATGCGAAGAGCCAGTCCGTTCGGCTGCACCAGGGACCGCTCCAGAGACGGCTGCGGCTCGCCGACGTGTACGTCGACCTCACGAAGGGTCCCGTCCGGGCGGCTGCATACCAGATGGACGCCGCTCTGGCTCGCCCGCTGGTGATGTCCCAGCTCGATCGGGCCCGGGCGGCCCGGCAGGCCGACCGCGATCAGGCGGCGCTGCCGGCCGAGCAACGCTCCGAGCAATCCATTCTCGAACACTTCGGGATCGATCGCAGCACGCTGCTGGGTCGCGGCGGTGAGGCCAACGTCTACGCCCTCGACGACGACCGCGTGCTGCGGATCCATCACCCGGGCCACGAAGGACCCGCGCGCGTCACCGCGCAACTCCAGGGTCTCTACCGGCTGTGGTCCGGCGCACCGTTCCAGATCCCGACCGTGCTCGAGAGCGGAGAACGGGCAGGGCGGATCTACAGTGTGACGTCGCGGCTCGCCGGGGAGAGCCTCGATCGCTGGCTGCCGCGGGCCGAACCTGGCCAGCGCCGAGACGCGCTGCTCAGCTACCTCGACGTCGCTCAGCTCATCGCGACGTTGCCGGCGCCGGTTCCCGGTTTTGCCCGACTCGTGGGTGCGGACGCTCCGCTGCAGTTCGGCTCGCTGGCCGACCTGCTCAATGCCCAGCTCCAGCCCCAGCTCGAGATCAGCCGAGGCCGGCTCGACGCCGACGTCCCCGGCGTTGCCGAGGTCTGGCGCCAGCTCTTCGCTGCGCTTGCGGACCGCGACGTTCGTCCGACAGTGGTCCACGGGGACTACTGCCCGGCGAACACCTATGTCATCCTCGACGAACTAGGCCGACCCCGGGTCACCGGGGTCGGCGACTTCAGCCCGCACACGCTGACCGCCGACCCGCTGATGGACCTCGCCGGGGCCGTGATGTTCCTCGAGCTAGAGAGCTACGACGGTGCCGACGAGGACGCAGCCTGGCTGGAGGGCCAAGCCATCCAGCGCTGGGGTCGCGACGTCGCGCGCTGGATCGCGGTCTACCGCCGGTTCTACGGCTTCTACTTCTCCTCCGCGTACGTCTTCGACGAGCACCTGTACGAATGGTGCCGTCGCCAACTCACCCCGTTGCCGTCCTGACGGTTTCTGCGCGGCGCATAAGCCGCAGCCGTCACCGTCCTCAGGGGGCGACGCGGATCATCTTGCGGTTGACGAACTCCTCGATGCCGAAACGACCCAGTTCGCGCCCGTTGCCGGAACGTTTGATGCCACCGAAGGGCAGCTCGGCACCGTCGGCGTCGACGCAGTTGACGAACACCATGCCCGCCTCGATCTGGTCGGCGACACGCTGCGCCTGCTGGGCGTCGTTGGTGAACACGTAGGAGCCAAGACCGAACGGTGTGTCGTTGGCCAGCTCGACGGCTTCGGCCTCGTCGGCGGCTTTGAACACCATGGCCACCGGCCCGAAGAGCTCCTGGTGGAACGCCTCGCTGTCCCGGCTAACCCCGGTCAGGACACCGACCGGGTAGTGCGCACCGTCCCGCTCGCCGGCCGAGCTCAGTTGCGCGCCATCGGCGGTCGCGCTCTCCACCTGCTTCGTCAGATTCTCGGCAGCGGGAAGTGAGGAGAGCGGCGCGCCGCCGGCCTCCAACATCTTGGCGGTGAACTTCTCCAGGAAGTCGTCGTAGAGGTCTTCGACGACGATCATCCGCTTACCGCCGTTGCAAGCCTGGCCGGTGTTGCCCATCCGCGCGGCCACCGCAGCTTCAACGGTGGCGTCGATGTCATCGGTGCCCAGCACGATGAACGGGTCGGAGCCACCGAGCTCGAGCACGACCTTCTTCAGGTTGCGGCCGGCCACTTCCGCGACGGCCGCACCGGCCCGCTCGGAGCCGGTCAGCGAGACGCCCTGCACCCGCGGATCGGCGATGATGTCGGCCGCCTGGTCATTGGTGGCGTAGAGATTGACGTACGCGCCTTCGGGGAACCCGGCGTCGGTGAAGATCTGCTCGATCGCCGCCGACGACGACGGGCACTGCGGCGCATGCTTGAGCAGGATCGTGTTGCCCAGACACAGGTTGGGTGCGGCGAATCGGGCCACCTGGTAAGCCGGGAAGTTCCAGGGCATAATGCCCAACAGGACGCCCAGCGGCTCGCGTCTGATCACGGCGCTGCCCTCGCCGGCGAGCAGGCTGATCGGCTCGTCGGCCAGGAACTGCTCGGCGTTGTCGGCGTAGTAGTCGTAGATGTCGGCGCTGAAATCGACCTCACCCTCGGCCTCGTCGAGTGGCTTGCCCATCTCCTCCACGATCAAGGCGGCCAGGTCGGACTGGCGTTCGCGGTGCAGGTCGGCGACTCGCCGGACGAGCGCCGCGCGGTCGGCCACGGTCGAGGTGCGACCCCAGCTGCGGTACGCCTCGTGCGCCTGGGCGATCGCGGTCTGGATGTCGTCGTCACTGGCGGTGTCGTAGGTCCTGACCAGCTCGCCGGTGGCAGGGTTGACGACCTTGTAGTCACTCACGGGAGGCCCCTCCTCAAAGGTTGATCTCTGTGTGCAGTCAAATCTGTGTGTGCAGTCAAATCTGTGTGTGCAGTACATCCATGACCCAGCCTGCACCATGGCGGCGAACGGCGGTGAAGGTGGTGAGGTCTGCTTGCTGAAACGGCTCGGGCGGAAGTCCCCCCGCCGCTCGACTAGCGGCAGGTTCGCCAACCGTGGGCAGGTGCGCGGTCGGCTCGTGCGGTCACTGGTCCCGGCTGCCAACCGGTGGATAGGCTCCCGCTATGACCGACGATGCTCTGCTGGTAGGCACTCCGAAGACCCCGCGACCGGTGCTCGGCATCGACATCGGAGGCAGCGGCATCAAGGGTGCCCCGGTAGACCTGGCGACGGGTGAGTTCGCCTCCAAACGGTTGCGGATCGTGACCCCCGTGCCATCGACGCCCGCCAATGTCGCCGCCGTCGTCGCCCAGATCGTCGACCACTTCGCGGACCGGATCGGCGACGGCCCGATCGGCATCACCATCCCCGCCGTGGTGACCCACGGGCAGACCCGGTCGGCGGCCAACATCGACAAGTCGTGGATCGACTGTCAGGCCGAGAAGATCTTCGAAGACGTCCTGGGTCGCGACATCTACCTGATGAACGACGCCGATGCGGCCGGAGTCGCCGAGGTGCACTACGGCGCGGCGAAGAACCATCCCGGCCTGGTTCTGGTCACCACGCTCGGCACCGGCATCGGCTCGGCCATCCTCTACCGCGGGGTGCTGGTGCCCAACTCCGAACTCGGCCACATCGAGGTGGACGGCCATGACGCGGAGAAGAAGGCCGCCTCGAGCGTGAAGGACAAGGAAGGCTGGTCCTACGAGCACTGGGCCGAGAAGCTGCAGCGGTACTACTCCACCGTGCAGGCTCTGCTGTGGCCCGACCTCATCGTGGTCGGCGGCGGGGTGAGCAAGGACTCCGACAAGTTCTTGCACCTGCTGGACCTCAAGTGCGACATCGTGCCCGCCAAGCTGCGCAACACCGCCGGAATCGTCGGGGCGGCCTGGCTCGCGGCGGATCGGCTAGTGCACCCCGACCCGTTGGCCCCCTGATCGCAAGGACCCCTTACCCCGGAAAGTGTGCACGTCTTGCCTTGACCATCGGCGTGTCGCTGCCAGAGGTGCACAGTTTCCGCGGTCACATGCGGTCGAGGGCCTCGATACCGAGCAGGTCGAGACCGGTGGCGAGCACCCGTTTCGTGGCCAGGCACAAGGCGAGCCGGGACTCGCGGACGGCGCCTGCTGACTTCAGCACCGGGCACTGCTCGTAGAAGACCGACAAGGCGCCGGACAGGTCGTACAGGTAAGCGCACAGCCGGTGCGGCTGCAGGGTCGCCACGACCTCGTCGACGATCTCGCCGTAGCGAGACAGCAGCAGCGCGAGAGTCTGCTCGGCCGGTTCGTCCAACACGCTGACGTCGCCTGGCGCTGCATTGCCCTCGGCCTCGGACTTGCGCAGCACCTGGGCCATCCGGGCGTGGGCGTACTGCAGGTAGGGCCCGGTGTTGCCGGTGGTCTGGACCATCCGATCGACGTCGAACACATAGTCCTTGTTCAGCCCGTTGGACAGGTCGGCGTACTTGATCGCGGCCAGCGCAATCGGCGCCGAGGCCTTCTCCTCGGCGGCGTCGAGCAGGGAGGTGAGGGTGACCGCGGTGCCTTCCCTGGTCGAGAACTTCTTCCCGTCGGCACCGAGCACCTGGCCGAACGCGACGTGCTCGGCCACCACGTCCGGTGGCAAGAACCCCGCCTTGCGGGCCACCGCGAAAACCAGGTCGAAGTGGAACGACTGCGGTGCACCGACCACGTAGATCAGGCGCTTCGCCCCGAACTCGCGCACCCGACGCCGGATCGCCGCCAGATCGGTGGCGGCGTAGCCGAAGCCACCGTCGCGCTTGCGCACGATCATCGGTGAGTTGAAGCCCTCGACGAACACCACCAGCGCCCCGGCGTCGACGACGGCGACACCGCTGGCCTCGAGATCGGCCACCACGCCCGGCAGGTCGTCGTTGTACACCGACTCCCCCGCCAGGTCCTCATCGGTGAGCAGCACACCGAGCCTGGCGTACGCGGCGTTGAACCCCGCAGCGGACGTGTCGATCAGCTGTTGCCAGATCGAGAGCGTCTCCGGATCGCCGGACTGCAGACTCACCACCCGGGCGCGAGCCCGTTCGGCGAACGCCGCGTCGCTGTGGAAGTGTGCGTTGGCTCGCAGGTAGAGCGCCTCGGCCTCGGCCAGGGTCAGCGTGGCGGCGTCAGTCCCGTCGTCCAGGATCTGTTCGACGAGCAGCCCGAACTGCGTCCCCCAGTCGCCGATGTGATTCTGCGCGACGACGCGGTGACCCACGGCGGTGAGCACCCGGCGCAGACAGTCGCCGATGATCGAG
The DNA here is from genome assembly GCA_038257965.1 of Propionibacteriales bacterium. Taxonomy (GTDB): domain Bacteria; phylum Actinomycetota; class Actinomycetes; order Propionibacteriales; family Propionibacteriaceae; genus Microlunatus. Next base: position 6,853 of record JBBSQJ010000130.1, on the reverse strand, counting down.
GAACGCAGATGGCCGACGTGCATCTGCTTGGCGACGTTGGGCGAGGAGTAGTCGACCACGACGGTCTCCGGTCGACCGGTCTGGACGATCCCGCTGTGCGGATCCGCCAGCAGGTCGTTGACGGCTCGGGCGAGCACGTCGGCCCGCAGCCGCAGGTTGATGAAGCCGGGCCCGGCGATCTCCGGCGTCTCGCACAGGTCACCGACCTCCAGCCGCTCCACGATCGACGCGGCAACGGCTCGCGGTGGACGTCCTTCGCTCTTGGCCAGCCGTAGCGCAACGTTGGACTGGTAATGACCGAACTGCGGCTTGGTGGCCGGACGGAGTTCCGGGTCCACGCCGACGACCGCGTGGATCCGCTCGCTCAGCAACGACGGTAAGGACGACACGAGGAGCGATTATCCCACGTGATCAGAGTGCCCGGCCGGCCGCGCGAACCGTCGCTCCTAGGCTGTGCCGGATCAAGGTCGTCGCAAGCCGAGGTGGTCACGATGCCGCAGCCCCGCCAGCCGTTCCTGCACGACCTGGTCTGCACCCTGGCGTCGCCGACCCAGGCGTGGAGTGATCGAACCGGCGACATCGGTGGTGGCGGGCTAGCCATCGGCGCGCAGGGCGTGCTGCACGGCGACGTGCGCATGTTGAGTTCGGTCGAGCTGTTGGCCGACGACCGGCGCCCGGTTCACCTCGCGACGTTCGAGCAAGGCGAGAGGACCACGTTCACGTATGCCTTCCGAGACGCCACGTCGATGTCGGGACATCCCGACGCGCTGATCCTGATCGACCGCGTCCGCACGATCGAGCCCGGCTCGTGCAGCGAGACGTTGCGGGTCGAGTCGATGGCGCCGCAACCGTTGCAGTTCGAACTCGCCGTGCGGCTGGCCCACGACCTTGCGCCGGTCGAGCAGATCAAGACAGGTACGCCGAGCGAGCCGCTCGCATTCGCCGAGGAGATGCCGCTGAGCTGGGGAAACGACGATGTCTCGGCAACCCTCACGGCCGGTGACGGCCAGGTGCGGGTGGCACCGGACAAGACGACGGCTCAGCTGAGCTGGCCGATCATGCTGGCACCGGGAACGGTCGAAACCCGCGACTGGTCGGTGAAGATCGAAGACGAGTCCGGGGTCGTCGTCGCGCCGATCGGGGCGAAACTGTGGGTCGACGAGGCCGTCGACCGACTCGTCGGCCCGCAGCGTACGAGCGGTGATCAGCGGCTGACGGCATGGCTGCGCCGTTCCCTGGACGACCTGAACGGCCTCCGGATGGCCACTCGTGACCAGCCGGACAACCCGTTCTTCGCCGCCGGAGCGCCCTGGTATCTCACCCTGTTCGGGCGAGACAGCCTGTGGACCGCTCGGATGCTGCTGTCGGTCGACCCCGCGCCGGCCATCGGGACGCTCCGAACGCTGGCGCGGCTGGCCGGAAGCACGGTCGACCCCGACAGCGGGCAGGAGCCGGGCAAGATCCCGCACGAGCTGAGGCGTGGCACCTTCGCGTTCGGCGACACGTCGCTCCCGCCGCTGTACTACGGAACGATCGACGCGACTGCGTTGTGGATCTGCCTGCTGCACGACCTGTGGGGTTCGGGCGGCCAGGACGACGTCGTCGCCGAACTGCTCGATCCGCTCACGGCTGCACTGCAATGGATCCTCACGTTCGGCGATGCCGACGGCGACGGTTTCCTGGAGTACATCGATACCAGCGGGCACGGGCTGGCCAACCAGGGCTGGAAGGACTCGGCCGACTCGGTCCGCTTTGCCGACGGGTCGATCGCCGACGGACCGGTCGCGCTGTGCGAGGTGCAGGGTTATGCCTACGAGGCGGCGTGCGCCGGTGCCGATCTGCTCGACGCCTTCGGGCGTCCCGGCGCGGCGGACTTCCGAGGCTGGGCGGCCACGCTGGCCGATCGGTTCCGGGCCCAGTTCTGGTGCGGCGTCGGCGACGACCGATATCCGGCCCTGGCGCTGGACGGGCGAAAGAGACGGGTCGACTCGCTGACCAGCAACATCGGACATCTCCTCGGCACCGGGCTGCTCAGCCCCGATGAGGAATTGCTCGTGGCGCGCCGGGTCGCCGGCCCCGAACTCGACTCGGGGCTCGGACTGCGGACCATGTCGGCCTCGGACGGTGGATACCACCCGCTCAGCTACCACTGCGGGTCGGTCTGGCCCCACGACACGGCGATCGTGATCGCCGGCCTCGAGCGGGCCGGCCTGCTCCGGCATGCTCGCGGTCTCGTCGACGGGCTGCTCCGCGCGTCGGTCCGGTTCGGCCAACGACTGCCGGAGTTGTGGTCCGGCGAAGGGCGTGCCGTCCCGTATCCGGCGGCGTGCCGACCCCAGGCGTGGTCCGCTGCCGCTGCAGTGATGGTCGCGGACGCGATGCGCACCTGATCCTTCGACGCCTGTCCAGAACCCCGGGAACGGAGCCCGCTCGCCATGGTCAGCGCGTCAGGACGCGACCGGCTCACGGCCCCCGACTCGGCAGCGTAGCTGCCGGTTGGCAGTGGGGACACCAGTAGCTGCGGCGTTCCTGCCCGAGAGGCCCGAACTCCTCGGTCCGGATCCGTTCGCCGCAGCGACGACAAGCTTGATCGACGCGCTCGAAGACGTAGGCATTGCGCCCCGCTCGGAGGTCACCGGTGGACGACTGCTCGATCCGCCAGCGGTTCGCGTGCAGCAGCAGTTGCGCGCGCTGGACCAGACGCCTGAGGTTGGGTACGTCTCGGACCGCGGTTCGCGGATGGACGCCTTGGACGAACAGGATCTCGGCGCGGTAGAAGGTCCCGATCCCGGCCAGATTGCGCTGGTCGAGCAACGCCTCACCGATCGTGACCTCGGGCGCGGCGCCGATCCGTCGCAGCGCCTCATCCAGGTCCCAGTCGGGCCCGAGCAGGTCTGGACCGAGGTGACCGACGACACTGTCCTCATCCGTGGTCGCGAGCAGTTCCAACACGGGTAGTCGATAGCCGACGGCGACATGCTCGGCGGTGGCCAGCACGGCACGAACCTGCCAGTCGGGACCACCCGACCAGCGCCGGGCGGCCGGATACACCCGCCACGCGCCCTCCATCCTGAAGTGAGTGTGCAGTGTGAAGCCGTCGGCGAACCGGAACAGCTGATGCTTGCCCCGCGACACCACCTCGACCACCTCGACCCCCGTCAGATCCGTGGTCACCAGTGACGGCACGCGGAACTCGCAGCGCGTCAGCGTGCGACCTGCCAGGGCCTCGTTCAATCGATAGCACGCCCGAAATACGACATCGCCCTCCGGCACGCGGTCAGGCTACTGCCGCCGGTTCGAGCCGCCCCCCGATCGCGCGGATCATCACGGTCGCCCAGGTGCGAAACGGCCGCCAGTTCTCGGCCAGCGCGGCGACCTCGGCATCTGACGGGTCGTGATCGAGGCCGTACAGGTTCCGGATCGCCTCGCGGAAACGGCTTTCCGTTGGCGACAGCGCATCGGTCAGACCGAGAGCGCGAATCACGACCAACGCGCTGTAGAACGGCCCGATCCCCGGTAGCTGCTGCAGATCCTCCTTCGCCTCCTCCGGTGACATCGCCTGCAGCCGATCGACGTCCAGACGCCCGCGAGCGGTCGCCTCCGCGATCGCGTGCAAGCGGGGGATGCGATCCTGCGGCAACCCCGGGAACGACTCCAGCGCCAGCAGGGTCGACGGGGTGGGAAGCGCGGGCGTCGACACACCGGCCAGCGCGAAGGTGGCTCCGCGGGCGGCCGACAGCCGACTGCGCAGCGCGATGCCCTGGGGCCGTGCCCGTCGCGCGCTGATGATCGACCAGACGGCCGCTTCGTACGGTGAGTAGAACAGGGCCGGACGGAACCCCGGCGCGACGGCGAGCAGTCGGCACAGCGCCGGATCGCTCTCGGCGACCTGTCGCCAGGCTGTCCCGTCGTGGTCGACCGACACCACGCGGGCCACCTGACGCCTGACCGCATCGAGATCGGCGCGCTGCCCGGGCCCTTCGTGCACGGTCAGCACGAGCGTCGAGCCGCGCTGCCGGACCTCGACGCCGACCTGGTCCTCATACGTCCCATCCACACAGAACGCCAGTCGCATCACGCCGTCGAAGTCGTGCTCGTCGCGGTGCCCGAAGCCCATCAGCGCAACCTCGCGCAGATCGTACGGACCGCTGATCTCGATCTCCGCCGTCCGGGTAGGCCCGCTCCCCGGCTCGATGTGGCTCTTCTTCGTCATGGCGGCATCCTTGCTCGGGGCACCGACACTTCTGGTCGGGACCCTTCTTGAGAGGCTGGGCCGGTGCTTCGACTCACGCCTCGGCGTCTGCTCCGACTCGCCGTCGGCGGTGGGGTCGTCGGTATCGCCACGTTCGGCGGGTGTGTCGCCTGGGTCCGGGCGCCGGCCCGCCACAGGATCCTCGATGAGCAGCGCCTGCCTTCAGTGCCGGTCGCCTTGGTCCTCGGCGCCCAAGTTCTTCCGAGCGGGTGGCCGTCGGCCTTCCTGCGCGGCCGGCTGGATCTGGCCAAGCGATTGCTGGACGCCGGCAAGGTCCAGCGGCTGCTGTTGTCCGGAGCCGCGGACGCCTCCGAGTTCGACGAGCCCAAGGCGATGCGGGCCTACCTCACGGCCTTGGGTGTGCCGGCCGAGCGGCTCGTGGAGGATCCTTACGGCCTCGACACCTACGACTCATGCGCGCGCGCCAAGCTGGTCTACGGGCTGGACGAGGTCGTCCTGGTTTCCCAGACCTATCACCTGCCACGAGCGGTCGGGACCGCTCGCCGGCTGGGGCTCACCGCGTACGGCGTGGGAGACGAGAGCGTTCGTTATCGGCGCGAGCCGTGGATCAGCGGGACCATCCGTGACCAGATTGCCTGCATGAAGGCGGTCTGGGACCTGCTGAGTCGGCGCAAGCCGATTCTCGACGACCCCGGTCACGGGGCTTCGGAGACCTTGCGCGCATCCCAGCGCTGACATCCGGAAGCGACCGGCCGCCATCGCCTGGCAAATCAGCACGTCGGGCTCTTGCCATCCTCACAACTCTGGCAATCCTCACTACTCTTGCAATTCTCGCAAACGGTGTAATGCTGTAATCACACATACAGCGTTGGGAGATGGCATGACCTGGGAAGAAGGAGCAGAGGGCGGCCGCCGAGGTCGAGGCGGCCGGGGCAGAGGATTCGGCCGGCCAGGTGGTTGGCAGAACGTCGACGTGCCGTCGGCCGAGGATGCGCAGGCGTGGTTCGAGGGCCGGTTGCCGAGCGATTGGTTCACGACCGTGAGCGTGACGGTGGACCGCGAGGAGATCACGGTGGTCGGCGCCTTGCCGGACGAGGCGATCGACGACCGCGCCCAGGCCGAGGGCCGGATCAGCCGTTTCCGCGCGGACACCCGAGCGCGCCGGATCGAGGTCGCCGAAGAGGCGCAGGCGCGATACGGCCGCAAGGTCTCGTGGGGAGCGTCGCTGGGGGAGGTACGCATGCTGTTCACCCACATCTCGGTGCCCGTGATGACTCGGCTTCGCCAGCCCGAGCGACAGGTGCTGGACACGCTGGTCGACGCGGGGGTGGCGCGATCCCGATCCGAGGCCCTGGCCTGGGCGGTGAAGCTGGTCGGCGAGCACACCGAGTCCTGGTTGGCCGACCTCCGCAAGGCGATGGAGGACGTCGACAAGCTCCGCGCCGCGGGGCCAGATCTTTGAGGTCCCCTGCACGTCGTTGCCGCGGCCGACCCTCTGACCGCACGCGAGCGATAGGGCGAGCACGACCGCGGAGGGGACCCGCTGCTCCGGCCCAGGTGCGGCGCGGGAGGGTAGGACCGACAAGAATCCCCGGACCCTGAAGGAGCGACGTGAGCGAGAGCCCGCTGTATCTGGTGGTGACGATCTACCCTCGATCGGACCAGCATTCCGAGGCGGTCGCCCAGCTGCACAAGATGGCGGCCAACGCCGAAACCGAACCCGGTTGCGTTCATCAGATCCTGGTCGAGTCGCCCGATGAACCGGACTGCGTCACCATGCTGGAGAAGTTCGTCTCCCGCGAGGCGTGGGACGTTCACATGCAGACCGAGCACAACCAGAGCGGTAACCAGGTGTTGGAGCCGATGCTGCGTCAGCCGTCGGTGCTTCGGCTCTATACCGAAGTGCCTCACTGAGCGCTCGCTGGGTGCGGGCGAGCGGCCCGGGCAGGACGGCTTCCGCTGATCACGATGCCCTTCGACAGGCTCAGGGCGCTTTCAGCTCAGGGCGCTTTCAGCTCAGGGCGGTGGTGCGACTTCGGCCCAGGCGCGCTACTCCGTTTCCAGCTCAGGTCAGGGCACAGCGCGGATCAGCGCGTGCGTTGGGCCAGGTAGTAGCGGATCAGCGCCTGGGTAGAGGGATCCTGGTCGTCCAGCGCGTCGGTATCGCCGCCCACTGCCGGCGTCACCTGCTGTGCGAGCTGCTTGCCCAGCTCCACACCCCACTGGTCGAAACTGTCGATGCCCCAGACGACGCCCTGGGTGAAGGTGATGTGCTCGTACAAGGCGATGAGCTGACCGACCACCGACGGGGTCAGCGCGGGCGCCATGATGGAGGTCGTCGGGCGGTTCCCCGGGAACACCCGAGCCGGCACGATCGCCTCCGGTGTCCCCTCGGCCCGTACCTCGTCGGCCGTCTTGCCGAAAGCGAGGGCCTTGGTCTGGGCGAAGAAGTTCGCCAGGAACAGCTCGTGGACGTCGGCATCGGAATCGACTAGGGGATGAGCCGGGTTGGCCACCGCGATGAAGTCGGCCGGGATCAGCTGCGTGCCCTGATGGATCAGCTGATAGAACGCGTGCTGGCCGTTCGTCCCGGGCTCCCCCCAGAACACCTCGCCGGTGCTGGTGGTCACCGGCGAGCCG
>JBBSQJ010000129.1:0-12188 GCA_038257965.1 Propionibacteriales bacterium | reverse complement strand
CCGGCGGGCCGGCGGTGGGGGGAGATACGCCGCGCCCAGGCAGAGCCCCGTACGCACGCGGTCGTGCATCGACTGCACGTTCGACAGTCGGATGGCAACCTCGGTGAGTCGGGTCGACTCCGCCGGCTCCAGGCGGTCCAGCCCTGCACGGTCCAGCCCTGCACGGTCCAGCCCTGCACGATCCAGCCCTGCACGATCCAGCCCTGCACGATCCAGCCCGACGCGCGACGCATGCTGATCGAGGGAGCTGGACGGATCGCGTCTCGACAGCTCGGGTCCCGGCAGATCGGGAGGGGGCTGAGGCCGGTCGACCGGCCGGAACGTCCACAGCAGCAGCCGGCGGCCATGCCACTTGAGGATCACCGATGCCGAAGCAGTGACGTCGACGTCGGTTCCGTCTCTGCGGACGAGGCTGAGCTCGGTCAGTTCGACCGTTCGGTCCGGAGTGCGTTCGAGGTCGGCCATAGCGGTGCGGACGACACTGCGGTCGGTCGGACCGAACCAGCTGAGAATCGGCTCTGTCCGATGCCAAGAGCCCGGGCTGGTCAGAGTGCGCAACCCGCGGCTGCCCTGGATGACCGCGCCGAGTTCATCGGTGAGCACCAGGGCGGCCGGCGATACCGACAGGATGGCTGCGTACGCCGCAACCGCGGTCTCCTTGTCCTCGCAGACCCCTTCCAGCTGCTCCAGTTGGACCTGAAGTTCTTCAGAGGCCACGCCCAGCTGCTTCTCGAGATCGACGATTTCGCTATGCCATGCCGCTTCACCTCGGGAATCGTCGGCAGGGATCGGTCCGAACCGATCCAGCAGCCTCTGCCGTCGAGCGTCCAATGCCTGACAAAACTGCAGCAGATCGTCCGGGGAGACCATGAACTGCTCCGTTGCTCACAAGGTGCCCGAGCTGATGATTCAACTCGTGCGGGTCGCTCCGCGACTCGCACCACAGCCAGCGTACAACCACCGGCGTTGCAGATGCGGTGAGTTCGGCTGACCACGGCCCGGCACCCCGAAGCGCCGCGGTGCTGCGTTGAGCGCCGATCGGGAACGGTCAGTGCTCAACCACCGACGGTGCTGTGCCGCTCCAGCGTCTGGTGATCGACGTACAGGACTCTCCCACCGGCGCGTCTTCGATTTCGTGTCTTGCGTGGCTGGCACGGACAAGGGCCAGACCCGAGGACATGGCCGGCTTCCCCGACCGGCAGGAAATGGATCTGATCGCCACAGTCGACGACGATGAAGTCCGGCAGACCCAGCGGCTGGGGGGCCGCTGGAGGTCTGATGTGTCGAGCGATGACCACCGCGACCCACGCGGTCGACCCGACGACGACCGCAGCACAGCACACCAGCCAGAACAGGATCGAAGCGGTGGCCATCCCCGTGCTCCCTCTCACGCGCTCCTTCCGCCGGGTGCAGGCTGTGCCGACCACGGCGAACTCAACAGCCCCCGGTACCCCGGCCGGACACTCCCACGCACCGCTTCGAAATCTGAGATCCGACCGGTGCCCAATCCGACCTCAATGCCTGTCTGACCAAAAACCAGTTGATGACCTGTATAGGAAGCCAGCGGATGGATATGGAAGAGCCAAGGTCTGGTCGACACCTGGGGCCGGCCGCGCCCGAGGCTCCGCCGGTTGAGTCTGACAGCCGACGGAGCCGCCATCACGGCGTGAGACCCGGGGCGGGCAAGAGTTCGTGACGCTCAGCCACCGCAGCAAGGATCGCGAGCGGTGATTGGCCGGTCGCCATCGGGGTACTCGCGTTGTATCCAACCCGACGGAGGTATCGATGAGCCGGTTCCATCGACGTGTGGCGCGCACCGGAGAGGTCGAACATCTCATCGACCGAATGACTGCCAACATCGAGCACGGCCGGTTCGAACGAGTCTTGTCGGGACTGACCGCGGTCGCGGCCCTCGTCACGACCGCGGAGGTGTTCGTCGAGCACTACGGGGCCAGTTTCGGCAACAAGTGGATGTGGTCGCCGATCGTGGTCACCCCGCCGGTCGTAGTCGCCGGGATAGCCGGGGTGTACAGCAAGAGATGGGCCAAGACGGCGCTGCCGATCGCGGCCGGGATCTACACCGCCAACGGGTTGGCCGGTGAGTTCTTCCACGCTCGGGGCGTTGCCCGCAAGCCCGGCGGCTGGAAGTTGGCGAGCTACAACGTGCCGACCGGGCCCCCGATCGCCGCCCCCGGACTGATGTGCGTGGTCGGCGGAATGGGGCTGCTGGCCGCAGTGTTGCGCCGGGAGAAGTGATGGTCGACGAACACCCGACCGACAGCGACGAGTTGGACCGGCACCAGTTGGACCGGGATAGGGGCGAGCACCTCCCCCACCTTCGTGAGGACGGTCAACCGCCTCATCCGTCGTGGTTGCCACGGCAGCGAGTTGGCGTCACTCCGCAGATGATCGGCCGCTACCCCGATTTCGATGTGCTCGACGCAGTCGACACCTGGGACGAGGCCACCAAGAAGGTGGTCTTGGCTCGGTTGGACCCGCCAGGACCCCTGCGATTCTTCAACACCGAGCACGAGCCGACGCTGCGGGCGTTGTGCGACGTGTGCACTGCCCAGGACGGTGAGCCACGGGTGCCGGTCGCGGAGTCGGTCGATGCCAAACTCGCCGACGCCAAGCTGGACGGGTTCCAGTACGCCGACATGCCCGATGACCGTGACACCTGGCGGATGGTGCTGGCCGGGCTGGACCACACCGCCCAGGACCGTCACCACACACCGTTCGCCGAATGCTCCCTGGCGGACCAGGAGGCGATCGTGGCCGACTTCGCCGACGGCACGTTGTCCGGCGGCACGTGGGAGCGACTGAACGTGTCCCGGGCGTGGTCGGTGTGCATGCGAGCCATCCTGGCCGGTTTCTACTCCCACCCGTGGGCATGGAACGAGATCGGGTTCGGCGGCCCCGCGTATCCGAGGGGGTTCATGCGGATGGGCCCGATCAGCACGCTGGAACCGTTCGAACGCCCCGGCGCTACGTCGGAGGACGCGGCGGCCACGGTCGCCGCGCACCCGCAGGAGTTCGGCGAATGAGCAACGACGGACGCTTTCGCAACCTGTTGAAGGGCTCGGTCGGGCCCGTGGACAACGACTCCCGCTTCCTGCTGGACGTGCACTCCCGGCAGCTGCCCGGCGAAGCCACCATGCACCATTACGAGGACGGCGACGAGGTCGACCTCGTGATCGTCGGCGCCGGCGCCGGTGGATCCGTGCTGGCTCAACGGCTGGCGCGACGTGGCTGGCGCATCGTGATCATCGAAGCGGGACCGTTCTGGCATCCTGACACCGACTGGGTGTCCGACGAGGCGGGATCCCACGGGTTGTATTGGACACAGCAGCGGATCATCGGTGGCGCCGATCCGATCGAGCTGGGCAAGAACAACTCCGGCCGCGGTGTCGGCGGCTCGATGGTGCACTACGCCGGCTACACCCCACGGTTCCACCCCTCCGACTTCGCGACGTTCACCCGCGACGGAGTCGGTGCGGACTGGCCGATCGAGTACGAGGACCTCCGCCCCCACTACGAGCGGGTCGAGCGTGAACTGCCGGTGGCCGGACAGAACTGGCCCTGGGGGTATCCGCACCGCTACCCGTTCAGTCCCCACCCGATCTCTCAGGCGGCGGGCACGCTGTGGCGCGGTGCCCGCAAACTCGGCATCGAAATGCGAGTCGGTCCGGTCGGGATCGTCAACGGAACGTTCGGCAACCGGCCCCACTGCATCTATCGCGGCTACTGCCTGCAGGGCTGCAAGGTCAACGCCAAGGCCAGCCCGTACGTCACCCACCTGCCCGATGCGCTGGCCCACGCGGTGGAGGTGCGCGCGAACTCGATGGCCGCGCGGGTCGAGCTCGATCAGGCCGGCAAGGCGCGCGGCGTCGTCTATCTGAGCGAGACAGGCGGGGCCGAGCGGTTGCAACGGGCGCGTTTCGTCGCCGTGGCGGGCTACTCCATCGAGACGCCCCGGCTACTGCTGAACTCAGTCAGCAACCGCTTCCCGGACGGGCTGTGCAACGACCACGACATGGTCGGCCGCTACGTGATGGTCCAAGGTGCCACCCAGAGTGCGGGACGCTGGCCGGAGGAACTGCGGATGTACAAGGCACCGCCCCCCGAGGTGTCCAGCGAGGACTTCTACGAGACCGACGACGATCGCGGGTTCAAGCGGGGGTTCTCGATCCAGACCGTCTCCCCGCTGCCGATCGGGTGGGCCGAGCACGTCCTGGCCGACGGGCACTGGGGCAGGGCGATGCGGGAGTACATGCGCGACTACAACCACTGGGCCACCGTCGGAGTGCTCAACGAATTGCTGGCGCACCCGGACAACCGCATCACCCTGGCCGAGGAGACCGACCCCTACGGGTTGCCGGTGGCGCGGATGGACTACACCCTCTCCGACAACGACAAGGCGAACATGAGCTACTCCACGAAAGTGATCAAGGATCTGCTCGAGGCGGCGGGCGCCCAGGACGTGTTGACCATCCACCGCTACGCGCACCTGATCGGCGGGGCCCGGATGGGCGGCGATGAGCGGACCAGCGTCGTGGATGCCAACCAGCGCGCCTGGGCGGTACCCAATCTGTTCCTGGCCGACGGGTCGGTCTGCCCCACTCAGGGCTCGGCGAACCCGGCCCTGACCATCATGGCCCTGGCGTCTCGACTGGCCGATCGGATGGCGGACGGCACCGCCATGGACGACGACCCTCAGGTGCGCGCCGGCGTCGCGCACGCTGCCGTGTGATTCCGCCGCCGACACCGCTGCCATTCTCTCGACCCCGAGTCCATGACCCCGAACCATCATCCCCGAGCAGACAGGACCAAACAGATGAGTAGCACCGTCAGCGACTTCGTGATCGACCGGTTGATCGAGTGGGACCTGCACCGGTTCTACGGCTTCCCCGGCGACGGTATCGGCGGATTCGACGGCGCGCTGGAGAGAGCCCAGTCCGGCGGCAAGGACTTCAGTTACATCCGGCCAACCCATGAAGAGATCGCCGCCTTCATGGCCACCGCCCATGCCAAGTTCACCGGAGAGGTCGGGGTGTGCATCGCCACCTCCGGCCCCGGTGCGATCCATCTGCTCAACGGGCTGTACGACGCCAAGATGGACAACCAGCCGGTCGTGGCCATCGTCGGCCAGCAGGGGCGTGTCTCGCTGGGCAGCGAGGCTCAACAACAACTCGATCTCGAACGCATCTTCGAAGACGTCGCCGGCTATGTGCAGACCGTGACGACCCCCATGCAGGCCCAGCTGGTGGTCGATCGGGCGGTGCGGATCGCCGGTGCCGAGCGCTGCCCGACCGTGGTGATCCTGCCCGCCGACATCCAGGACATGGACATGGCCGAACCCGCGCTGGAGCACTGGGTCTCCCGCACCGGGGTGGGTCACGCCTCCACCGCTTTGACCCCGCCGGATTCGGAACTCCGCCGCGCCGCCGAGGCCCTCAACGCCGGCAAGAGGGTGGCCATGTTCGTCGGGCAAGGGGCGAGGGGAGCCACGGATGAGGTGATCGGGGTCGCGGAGCGGCTCGGTGCCGGGATCGTTACCGCCCTGCTCGGCAAGGACGTCGTCCCCGGCGATCTGCCGTTCCACACCCAACAACTCGGCCTGCTGGGGTCTCGACCCAGCTACGACATGATGCAGGACTGCGACACCTTGCTGATGGTCGGCAGCAACTTCCCCTACGCCGAGTTCCTGCCCGAGACCGGGCAGGCGCGGGGAGTGCAGATCGATCTCTCGGCGCGGCACCTGAGCTTGCGCTACCCGATGGAGGTCAATCTTGCCGGCGATGCGAAGGCCACCTTGACCGCGCTGCTGCCCTATCTGGAGCAGCAAACGGACCGCAGCTGGCAAGAGCAGGTCATCGCGGGAATGAAGGACTGGGACGAGGTCACCGAGCGGGAGGCGATGGCCGAAGCCGACCCGATCAACCCGCGGTTCGTCTACCACCTGCTCAACCAGCGGCTGCCGGGCAACTGCATCGTCACCGCCGACGCGGGCTCAACCGCCGACTGGTACGGCCACCACATCAAACTCGGCCGCGACATGTCCGGCAACCTGTCCGGGTCACTTGCTTCCATGCTGGCCGCGATGCCGTACGCCGTCGCGGCGAAGTTCGCACATCCGGATCGTCCGGTGATCTGCACGATCGGCGACGGTGCCTTCCAGATGCTCGGCATGAACGAGCTGCTCACGGTCAAACGCCACTGGCAGAGTTGGCAGGACCCCCGCTTCATCGTCATGGTGCTCCACAACGACGACCTGACCCAGGTCTCCTGGGAGATGCGCGAGGCCGGCGACCCCCGATATGACACGTCCCAGCTGGTGGAGGACATGGACTACGCGGCCTACGCCGAGCTCCTGGGTCTGCGCGGGATCACCGTCGACCGGCCCGATCAGGTCGCCGATGCCTGGGACGCCGCGTTCAGCGCTGACCGGCCCGTCCTTTTGGACGTGCACACCGATCCGAACGTGCCACCACTACCCGCCCACATCTCCTTCGACGAGGCGAAGGGCTACCTCACCTCCCTGGTCAAGGGTGACCCGGCGGAACCTGCCGTCATCCGCAACTCCGTCCGGGCCATGGGTGCCGAGCTGTTCGCGAACGCCAAGAACGTCGTCACCCGCAACAAGTCCTAGAGCCGTGGCCAGTCGTTCGAACGGAAGTAACCCATGACGACGCCCGGCACGACAGTCGAGCGACTCGAGGCGACGGTGTATGAGTTCCCCACCGACGCACCCGAGTCCGACGGCACCCTCGAGTGGGACTCCACGACGATGATCCTGGTCAAGGCATTCGCCGATGACCGGGTCGGGATCGGTTACACCTACGCCGGACCGGCGGTGGCGACCGTGGTGACCGGCAAGCTGGCCGGGTTGGTGCAGGGCCAGGACGCGCTCAGCCCAACGGCGTGCTGGGCGTTGATGCAGCACCAGGTGCGCAACCTCGGCAAGCCTGGACTCGTGGCAGAAGCGATCTCGGCCACCGACATCGCGTTGTGGGACCTGTACGCCAGGCTGGCCGACTTGCCGTTGTCGGTCGCTGTCGGCGCGGTTCACGAAGGAGTACCGGTCTACGGCAGCGGCGGCTTCACCTCCTACGACGACGCTCGACTCACCGAGCAGCTGGGCGGTTGGGTGGCTGCGGGCATTCCGCGGGTGAAGATGAAGGTGGGCCGTCACCCCGGTCAGGACCAGCACCGCGTTGCGGTCGCGCGCGAGGCGATCGGGAGCGACGCCGAGCTGTTCGTCGACGCCAACGGTGCGTACACGCGCAAGCAGGCGCTCTGGTGGGCGCAGTGGTACGCCGACCAGGACATCTCGTGGTTCGAGGAACCGGTCAGCTCCGACGACCTGCAGGGCCTGCGCCTGCTGCGTGACCGTGGGCCGGGCGGGCTCGACATCGCCGCCGGCGAGTACGGCTACCATCTGCCGTACTTCCACCAGCTGCTCGACGCCGGTGCCGTGGATTGCCTGCAGGCCGATGCCACCCGCTGCCTCGGCGTCAGCGGGCTGCTGCGGGTGGCCGCACTGTGTGACGCTCGCAGCATGGACTTGTCGCTGCACTGCGCGCCCCAGATCAGTGCCCAGGTCGGCGTCGCGGTCTGGCACCTGCGGCATCTGGAGTACTTCCACGACCATGTCCGCATCGAAGCCATGGTTTTCGACGGCGTGCTGACCCCCGACTCCGGCGGCCTACTGAAACCCGATCGCTCCCGTCCCGGGTCTGGACTGGTGATCCGCGAGGCCGACATCGAGCGGTACCGCGTCGCGTGAACGACTGGTGGCAAACCGGTACGAAGCCGCGCACGACATGGAGTTGAGACGACGCGGGCGACCCGAGGAAGGGGCTGACGTCATCGCGTTCTTGTGTTCCGAACGCGCCAGCTTCGTCAGCGGCAGCAACTACCGGGTCGATTCCGGGTCGGTCGCGACTAGCTGGGCACGGCGATGGCGGACCTGACACTTCGCGGATGATGTGGACGGCCGCGTCGCGAGTGAACTACTGCCGCCGGTCCACCTTCCACCCGCGACGAGCATGGGATCATCTGCTCACCGAGACGACATCGTCCGCCGGCTGCACTGCGTGCCGGCGGACGGTCCGACGAAAGGAACCCCGTGGACATCACGGATGTGATCTTGCACCAGCACGGCGAGCAACGACGCATGTTCGCCATGCTCGACGAAGTACGGCACACCGACACCGAGACGCTCGCTGCGATCTGGAGGCGGCTGGAGATCCTTCTCGAGACGCACGCCGAGGCCGAGGAGCGGTTCTTCTACCCACGCCTGCTGAAGGTCGGCGAAGGCGCGGCCGACGCCGATGACGCGGGGGAGGAGGTCGAGGACGCGATCAAGGACCACAACGAGATCCGGGAGGCGATCCGGGAAGTCACCAAGCACGACGCGGGCAGTGACGCCTGGTGGGAGGCGGTGATCGACTGCCGGATAGCCAACAGCGACCACATGGCCGAGGAGGAGCGCCAAGACCTTGCCGACTTCCGGACACACACCGACCTGCAGACCCGGCACGACATCGCGGTCGACTTCCTGCGCTTCGAGTCGCAACGGGACGCGTCGGGCGTCGAGCCGAAGGACACCGACCCCGAGCAGTACGTCGAGGACAACTCCTGACCCTCGGTCGCGCCGCACCCCCTGCCAACCGGGCGAGTTCAGGTTCGGTCGGGATCGACGCCGACACCCAAGGTGTCGATTTCGCCGGTCGTCGTTCGTGTAGGGGGTGACTGGGCCGCAGAAGAGGCGGCCCGAACACGGAAGGAAGTGCGGCGATGCGTTCGATCACGATCACGATGTGGGTCACGCTGGATGGAGTCATCCAGGGGCTCGCCCGCCCGGACGAAGACACCCGCGGCGGTTTCGACCACGGAGGATGGGGGCCGCCGTACGGCGACGAGGTAGCGGCCCGCGAAATGGGCGCTGGGATGAGCAAGCCCGGCGACATGCTGTTCGGCCATCGCACCTGGAAGGACTTCGCGACTGTGTGGGGACGGGCGACCGACGGCAATCCTTTCTCCACTCACCTGAACGCGACCACGAAATACGTGGCGTCGAGGACCGTGCAGGACGTGGACGGCTGGCAGAACTCGATCCTGCTGCGCGGCGAGGCCGTCGAAACGGTGGCCGAGCTGAAGGCCGCGTCCGGCAAGGACCTGGCGATCGTCGGTAGCGGATCGCTCGTGCGAAGCCTGCACGCCGCCGGCCTGATCGACAACTACACGCTCCTGATCCACCCGCTGACTCTGGGCAGCGGCAGACGCCTGTTCGAGGGCCCGGCTCCGCTGACCGCACTCGAGCTCACCGGTAGCGTTACGACGACCAAGGGCGTGATCATCGCGCGTTATACCCGACGGTGAGGTGAGCGATCGTGCCGCAGTATCTGCTCTCGATCTACCAGCCCGACACCGGCGTTCCGGACGCCAAGGCGATGGCCCAGATCACGACCGCGCTGCACCGGCTGAACGAGGATCTGCGCGAGAGCGGCTCGTGGGTGTTCACCGGTGGGCTTCACCCGCCCAGCAGTGCGACCGTCGTCAGTCGACGGCATGATCACCGACGGGCCGTACGTGGAGGCCAAGGAGTACATCGGCGGGATCTACGTGGTCGAGGCTGCGGACCTCGACATCGCGATGGGCTGGGCGCGCAAGGCGTCCGCGGCGACCACCCTGCCGATCGAGGTTCGCCCGTTCCGGGACGTCGCGCCCTTCTGATTCGATGACGTCGGAGGAGATTGCGGCCGTCTTTCGCGCCGAGTACGGCAGGGCCGTCGCCGTCCTGGTCCGGGTGCTGGGCGACATCGATCTCGCCGAGGACGCGGTCGCGGACGCCTTCACGACCGCCTTGCAGCGCTGGCCGGACCAGGGCGCACCGCCCAGCCCGGCCGGCTGGATCATCACCACCGCGCGCAACCGGGCCATCGACCAGCTGCGCCGCGAATCGATCCGCCCGGACAAGCACGCCGAGGCGGCGATCTTGCACGTCCCGGCCGAGCCCGTAGAGGAGTACGGCGTGCCCGACGACCGGCTGCGGCTCGTGTTCACCTGCTGCCATCCGGCCCTCGCCCGTCCCGCCCAGGTGGCGCTCACCCTGCGCCTGCTCGGCGGACTGACGACGCCCGAGATCGCCCACGCCTTCCTCGTACCGGAGGCGACGATGGCGCAGCGGATCGTCCGCGCAAAGGCGAAGATACGCGACGCGCGAATTCCCTACCGTGTGCCGCACGAGACCGACCTGCCCGAACGTCTCGACACGGCGCTCGCCGTCCTGTACCTGATCTTCAACGAGGGCTACACCGCGACCTCCGGCTCCGAGCTCACGCGGGCCGACCTGTGTATCGAGGCGATCCGGCTCACCCGGCTGCTCACCGACTTGATGCCCGACGAGCCGGAACCAGCCGGACTGCTCGCGCTGATGCTGCTCACCGAGGCACGACGGACCGCGCGCACCGCCGCCGACGGAGCGCTCGTCCGGCTCGCCGACCAGGACCGATCGCGGTGGGCCGCCGACCTCGTTGCGGAGGGCCAGACGATCGTCCGCGCCTGCCTGCGCCGTAACCAGCCCGGCCGCTACCAGTTGCACGCCGCGATCAACGCCGTGCACACCGACCCGGTCACCGACTGGAACCAAGTGCTCGCGCTCTATGACCAACTGGCGTATCTCGACACCGGGCCGATCGTCGCCTTGAACCGTGCGGTCGCAGTCGCCGAGGTCGACGGACCGGCGGCGGCGCTGCGCCTCGTCGATGACCTGGACCTCGGCTCTTATCACCTGTTCCACGCCGTCCGAGGTGACCTCCTCGCCCGGCTCGGGCGAACGACCGAGGCCCAGACGGCCTTCGAAGCCGCGGCCCGGCGCACTGCCAACGAGGCAGAACACACGTACCTGATCACCCGGCGCGACGACCTCTAGACTCCGACGCTACGGCCGATGTGCTGTTCGACGCCATCGAGCGTCAGGTGCGCCGGTTCCCGCACCTCAACGACGAGCGATGCGAGCCAGTGAGCCGCTGGATCAGCAGAACTGCGGATTACCGCCCATATCGCGAGTGTTGCCGCACAGGTCGTTCCTGGTGACCGTTACGCATGCACCGTCGTCGTCGTGGTTGACGAAGTTCATGGCGAGGGCGTTGTCGAGGAACGTGCTCCGGTCCACGCGCGCCAAGGCGTCTTCCACTGCGAGTCCTGTCTGATTCGACTTGAAGGTGTCGCGATAGGCGATCAGTCCGCTGGTGATGCCGGTGACCCGGGCCCCTATGGCGTTCCCGCTGAACGTGGTGCTCTCGATGGTGCCATTGCTTTCGCTGGTCAGCTCAAAGCCTGTGCCGTTGTTCTTGAAGTAGCTGCCTTGTATCCGGCAGGTCTCCCAGCAGGAGAAGCCGATATGGTTGTCGACGAACTTCACGTTGGTGATCGTGTTCCCCCCGCCGCCGGCCATGCCCACGTCGAAGTGCTCGACGCGACCATGGGTGACCGAGACGACGGTGGGGTTCGGGTAGTCGTACGTCGCGATTCCGGTGTTGGAGCCGGTGCCGTAGAGGACGTGCCCTCGCAGATCGATGTTCACGAACGGGGTGGTGCCGTCGTTGGCGTTGTCGAACGACACCTTGATCGCGTACGGCGCCTTGCAGTAAAGATCTCTGTCCAGGTGGAGATTCACCGAGCTCTGCACGTTCATGCCACAGGTGATCGCGCGACTGCCGGCATCAGCCTGAGCCGCTGTCGTCGACAGCATGACCACACTCAGCGCTGCAAGACTCCCCGCCGCGACCAGTGCACGCCGAATGCTCATGGTCCCTCCTGACTGACACCTGTCTGGTGTTCGGCAGCCTAGTGAACGGCGGCCTCGACCGGAACAGTTCCAACAACCTTCCGCCGGTCGGCGTGTCCATCCTTCCGCCGGTCGTCGAGAAAGGTGCCCGAGGTGTGTCCCGAATGTTCGGGTGCACATCGCCGGAGAGGACTGGCTCAGCCTGGGTCACCGACTTGGACTGGTTGATCTTCCACCTCATCGCCGGCGGAGCCCTAGTGTCGCGTGTCGTTAATTGTTTTACGGTGTGATCTTGAGACAATGAGGTATGACGATTGCGGCACCGTTGGTGCTCAGGGATGGTGACGGGCAGCGGTTGGCGTCGATGGTGCGGTCGCAGACGGTGACAGCAGCT
>JBBSQJ010000128.1:0-12192 GCA_038257965.1 Propionibacteriales bacterium | reverse complement strand
GCGCAGCCGAGCGCGGAGTCCAGCAGCGTGCAGACCAGCCCACCATGCACCAGGCCGATCGGGTTGTAGACCGACTCGTCCGGCGTCCCGGCGAACTCCGCCTTGCCGGGCTCCACGGACCGCAGGAGGAAACCGAGGGTCGCCGCGATCGGAGGCGGCGGCAGTTCGCCGTTCAGCATCGCCTGGAGATAGTCCAGTCCGGCCATGCTCCGGCACGCGGCGGCGCCGACCATGGGGTCGAACCAGCGGACCGTACGCTCCCGGGGCTCGCCCCACTCGACCGGGGCCGAAGGAGCGGGTGCTGCGCTGTCGTCGGACACGACGCCGAGCGTACGTCCAGCAAGACGTCGACCGGGCGTCGACCTACCGGACGAACTGCAGACCCTTCACCTCGCGAGTCCAGCTTGGCCAGGACTGGTTGTTGGCGGGGGCATAGACCCAGGTCTTGAGCGTGCCCGCCACCGGGTCGATCTCAATCAGGCGCAGTGGATTGGTGGTGTTGGAGTGCATGGTGAGCAGGAACGTGTCGATCCGATTCCCGTTGACGCCGGTGTCGACCCGATGTGCCTGGGAACCGGTGTGACCGCACAGCACGACCTTGATGTTCGGATACTTCGAGATGAGGTTGTCGAAGAGGTACTGCGGGCTTGTCGCGCCGTAATCGGACTTCGGGTAGATTCCCCAGACGCCGTTGGAGAACGAAAGGTAGGAATGAGTCGCCACGATCACGTTGTAGTCGGCGTGCGATGAGACGACTTGCCGGGCCCAGGTCACGACACCACTGCGTGGCCAGAGCTCGAGATTGAGCACGAGCCACTTTCGCTCACCTGCGGTGAAGGTGGAATAGGCGTTGTCCACCTTTCCGGCCTCGTATTGTCCGGCGAGTCGTGCGACGCCACCGTTGAGGTACCGGTTGAAAGTCGTGGTGTTCCGCACGGTCGCCCGCGTGTTGGCGCCTGGGCAGGCGCTGCCCCCCGGACAGACTGCTGCCGTGTCGTGGTTGCCCGGGCTCAGCGAATAGGGGACTTTGTTGTCGCTCAGGATCTTCAGCGCGGCCTGTGCCTTGGCGAACTGTGCATGATCGGGAGTGTCCCAGTTCACGATATCGCCGGTATGGGTGACGAACTCCAGATCCAGCGATTTGGCGTTGTCGGCCAGCCAGCGCGTGCGATTGGCAAATCTGGTGTCCGATGCGTGGAGCACCTCGTTCTGGGTGTCCGGCATCACGGCGATGGTGAAACTGGTGTCCTTGGCCGGAGGCTTGGGAGCGGGTGGCTTGGGAGCGGGCGGGTTGCTCGGCGTCGGCGCCTTCGCTACCCAGAACACCCGCATCTGCTCGATCCAGCCTTGCTGCTTCAGCACCGACCGATCAGCGGCGGTCATCGCGAACCTGTGCACCTTGCCTTTTCGCAGCCGGTACACCGGGTACAAGCAGGCTCCGGATTTGCTGTACGCATAGAAGCCGGTGCCCTTGTTGATGTAGCCCATCTTCTTGAGTTTCTTGATCTCGCTCGCAGCAGTCGTGTAGATACGATTGCCGGTGCGTTTGTCGTACATCACGCGGACCGCGGTCAGACCCGACTTCTTGACACCGACATTGAAGACCACACCTTGGTCGACATAGCCGGCTCGTTTCCAGGCGGGAAACCCGGCTGTGTTGTACGTGAGGAGGTTGACGCCTCGTTCGGGGTGGACGAACATGTGGACGCTCTTGGTGAGGGCGGCGCATTTGGAGGCCGCCGCCGCAGGACCCGGAGAAAGCAGGACGACGCTACCCAGACCGGCCAGGACAGCCGCGAGGAAGACCGTCGTCGCACGTCTCCGGAGCCCGATCGATGCTTTCATCGGTGCTCCGCTTGTTCTGGTGTGCGAACAGGTGACTCCCCCGAGTCGGACTCAGTGTAAACGCATTCTCGCCTACCGCAACCGTCCGGCGAAGTGCGTTACGCGGTCCGAACACGGCGGACGACCAGAACGGCAGCAGTCTTCGGCGTCCGGGTGATCAACAGCGTGGCCGATTCGGGCCCGCGGGGAACGAGCCGGCGGCGAAGGAGCGCCGGATCGAGATGCATTCCACGTTGCTTGATCTCCAGCACTCCCACATTCCGTTCGCGCAGCCACGACCTGAGCACCTGTTCGGTATAGGGCAGTCGGTCGAGCACCTCGTACACCTGGGCGAACGCGGTGGGCACCAACTCATCGCAACTCAGGTAGGCGATCTTGGGATCGACCACGGTCGCGTGCAGCCGGTTGGCGAGCACCGGAATCGCCCTGGCGCGGATGACAGCGCCGTCCGGTTCGTAGACGTAGCGACCGATCGGTCCCACGTCGGGCCCGCCTGTCGTCTCGTCCGCCGCCAGGCTGGCCGGACCGTTCGGGGCGTCGATCACGGTCGCCCGCCGGCCGCCTGCGACCGCACCGCCGCCGGCCCACAGACCGACCTCGAGCGTGACGCCTCGGTGGCTGACCCATTCGGCCTCGACTCCGGCCGGGATGTCGGCGTGTGGCAGAGCGGGCCCGAGTTTGATCCCGGCGATGCGGTCTCCGGCCAGCAGGCGTACGACGAACTGCCAGGAGGGGGCGAAGTCGGAAAGCCGCCAGACCCGACCGGTGCGGTCGCGTCGCGCCGGGTCGGCGAACCACCCGTGGTTCTCCGCCGAATCGAGCGGGTAGTCCTCCACATCGGCCACCGTCACGTCGTACGTCGAGGGGACATCGCTTCGGCCGATGGGGACGACGGTAGCGAGGTTGGCCGCAGCCACCCCCGCGGTATCGGGATCCACCTCGACCGCTCGTACGGCGAGCCCTGCGCTCGAGAAGGCCAAGGCGTCTGCCCCGATCCCACACCCCAGATCGACGACCCCCGCTACCGAGCCGCGGCGGAACCGCGTCGCGTGGTGGGCCGCCACCTCCGTCCTGGTCGCCTGCTCCAAACCGTCACGGGTGAAGAACATCGTGGAAGCCGCGGCGCCGAACTTGGTCACGGCGCGGCGCCGTAACGCCTGCTGAGTCAGTGCTGCCGCGGCGAGTTCCGGACCGAACAGTTTCCGCATCCGTTGGCCGGCCGCCGGCGAGTCGAGATCGCTCTCGGCCGCGGCCGCCGCCAATGCCTCCTCGGTCAGTCCCAGCGGAAGCACGATCTGTTCAGACCAGGATCCGAGCGACGGGCAGGGACGGGTCGGCGCCGATATCGAGACCGGAGGGTTGCCCGCCGCTCGTGACGACCTCGACTCCGAGCGCGGCCATCATCGCTCCGTTGTCGGTACAGAGGACGGGTCGAGGAATCCGTAGGGTGATACCCGCCGCCCCGGCACGCTCCGCCAGCAGCGCGCGTAACCGCTTGTTGGCGGCGACCCCACCGCCGATCAACAGGTTCCGTGCGCCAGTGGTCCGACAGGCGTCGATCGCCTTGGCCGACAACACGTCGCAGACGGCCTCCTGGAACGAGGCGGCGACATCGTCGAGCAGTATCGGTGCACCGTCGCGTTCTCGGGTTTCCACCCATCGGGCGACAGCGGTCTTCAGCCCCGAGAAGGAGAAATCGAACCGGTGCTGGACGAGGTCTTTCGGTGCGGTGAGGCCACGGGGAAAGGCGATCGCCGCCGGATCACCGGTGGCCGCCTTGTCGATCTGCGGGCCACCGGGGTACGACAGACCGAGCAGTCGGGCAACCTTGTCGTAGGCCTCGCCGGCGGCATCGTCGACGGTCGACCCGAGCTCGGTGATCGATGTGGCGATGTCGTCGACCTGCAGCAGCGAGGTGTGTCCGCCGGAGACGAGCAGGGCCACACACGGGGTCGGGAGGGGACCGTGTTCGAGCAGATCCACCGCGACATGTCCGGCGAGATGGTTGACCCCGTACAGCGGCCTGTCCAAGGCGACCGACAGTGCCTTCGCGGCAGCCAGCCCGACCACCAAGGCACCCATCAGCCCGGGTCCGGCGGTGACCGCGATCCCGTCGAGCTGAGACAGATCGACGTCGGCGGCCGCACACGCACGGTCCAGGGTCGGCACCATGGCTTCCAGGTGCGCCCGGCTGGCCACCTCCGGCACCACTCCCCCGAACCGGACGTGTTGCTCCACGCTGGAGGCGACCTCGTTGGCCAGCAGGTCGCTGCCGCGGACGATCCCGACGCCGGTTTCGTCGCAGGAGGACTCGATACCGAGGACCAGCGGTCCGGCCGCGCTCAGGCGTCGATTCCCCCTCACGATTGGATCATTCCTCGTGATCCGACCTGCGCCTCGGCCCAGCGCGGCAGCTCCCAGAACTTGAGGATCAGGGCGTGCCGGCCCGGACCGTAGTAGTCCTCACGTGCCGCCAGCTCTTCGAAACCGAAGCGCTGGTAGGTGGCGATCGCCGGCTCGTTGTCGTACGCCACCTCCAGCAGCACCGATCGCGCGCCGGCGTGGCGCACGGCCAGCAGACCCGCTCGGATCAAGGCGCTGCCGACTCCCCTGCGGCGGTGTCGGGGCGCCACGGTGAGCCGGTGCAGATCGGCACTGCGATCGAGGGTCTGCAGCGAGATCACCCCGACCGCATGCTGCGAGCGAGCGATCAGCACGGTCCGATGCGCACCGAGCAGTTCTCCGAGCCAGCTCCGTTCGCTCCAGCGCTCGTCCGGGTCGAAGCCTTCGCGCTCCAGTGTCATGATCGCGACGAGGTCATCTCGCCGGGCGGGCAGGATGGTGATCTGCGGCGTGTTCATCGGCCGCGTCCGGTGCGGTCGAGACGGTGGGCCAGCACCGACTTGCGGCGGATCGGTGCGCTCGCGTCGGGTCGCCGCAGGTAGAGCGGAGTGGTCCCCGCGTCTGGCAGCGTGGGTCCCCAGATCGCCAGCGCCCGCGGCTCGAGTCGGCGCGGTCCGGCCGTTGCGCCGGGGAGATCGGGACAGACGTCGACCCCGGGCCCGACCGTGGGCACGTCGGGCAGCTGATCCGGCCGGTCCACGGCCGGACCGCAGACCCGGGCGCCGTCGGCACCGTAGCGAGCCCAGTAGAGCTCCTTGCGCCGGGCGTCGGTGACGACCAGGAAGTCTCCGTCCGGACCGCCGCCGGCCGCATGCTGGGCGGCGATCACGTCCAAGGTGCAGATTCCGTGCAGCCGGGCGCCGAGGGTCGAGGACAGCACCTGGGCGGTGACGACCCCCACCCGCAGACCGGTGAACGGGCCCGGACCCAGACCGACGACGATCTGACCGACGTCGCCGAGCGCGACACCGGCCCCCTTCGCGACGCGGGCGACGGTCGGCATCAGCTGCTCGACCTGGGCCAGCCGGTCCTCCACGACGTCGCCGGCCAGATAACGATCACCGTGCGCCAGCCCGACCGTGACGACCGTCGCGGTGTCGATGGCCAGCACCAGCCGGGGGTCAGCCATCGTGCACTGCCCTGACGGCGCGCGTCGGGTCCAGTAGCGCCAAATCGACGCCCCGCCACCGCTCGCCGACCGCAGAAAGGATCACGATCCGCGGATCCGGCGCGTTCTTCGGGTCAGCCCCGCGCATTTCGCCCTCGAGGGGTGGTGCGCCGGAGCGGACGATCTCGATGTGCAGGCGGTCCTCGGCCAGTCCCTCGGCGACTCCCTCGCCCCACTCCACGACGGTGACCGAGCGGGCCGAAGTGGCGTCCAGGTCGAGATCGTCGAGCTCGGCCGCGTCGCCCAGCCGGTAAGCGTCGACGTGGACCAGAGCCGGCCCGCCGTCGACGGCGGGATGGATCCGCGAAAGGACGAACGTCGGCGAGATGACCCGCCCCCGTACGCCCAGACCGGTGGCGATGCCTTGGGTGAGGGTCGTCTTGCCGGCTCCGAGCTCGCCGCTGGCGATCAGGACGTCGCCGGTCCGCAACAGTCTCGCGAGTCGCGAGCCGACGTCTTGCATGTCCTCCGCGGTGGGCACCACGAGCGCGACGGGCAGCGACCGGCCGAGGATCAGTCCATGCGGCTCGGGACGTACGGACGTGAAACCTCGACGCTGCCAGAACGCGATCAGTTCGGCGAACTCAGCCCGCGCGAACAACTCGACCCGGCGATAACCCATCTCCGCCGCGTACGAGAGCGCCGCGTCGACCATCGCCGACGCGACCCCGTGACGCTGGAAGTCCGGGTGCACACCGACTCGCTGGAAAGTGGCGAGGCTGTCGCTCAGTCCGGTGATCACGATCGAGCCGGCCGGTTGATCGCCGACGGTGGCGTAGATGCCGGCACCGGTCGCCAGCAGCTCACTGATCGACTCCGCAGTCTCGTCCACCGCCGTCGAGGGCGGATCCAGCGACGGACGCGCGCCGAAGGCGGCGTGGATGACCCCGACCATCGCGGGCGCGTCGTCGTGGGTCGCCACCGCTAGGACCAGGTTCGAGACCGAGGCGTTCACCAGCGGCAATAGTAGTGAATCCCGTCCTTGGCTCGGGGATGGTCACCCATCACGGACGCGGTCCACTTGCCCGGCGAGCGCTCCGACCGCCGCGACCGGGGCCATCGCCACGACCTCGGTTGCCAGTCCGGTCGGCGTGCGTGCGCTTGGCCGGACGCCGAGCGGCGATCACCTTGTCGTACTCCCGCTGCGTGATCGCGACACCGGTCGGTAGCTGCGCACCGGTGGCCACGGCGAGCTTCGCGTCTCCCGGTCCCGCGACCATCGGCCCGGTGCGGACACCGGCCTGGGAAGCCAGGCGGCCGACCTCGCGCCGCTGCTGGGGAAGGGCGAGGGTGACGACCACACCGCGACCGCCCGCGCGAGCCGTGCGGCCGGCCCGGTGCAGGTACTCCTTCGGCCCGGCGGGCGGATCGACCTGGAGGACAACGCCCACCTCGTCGACGTGAATTCCGCGGGCGGCGACGTCGGTGGCCACCAGCACGGGAAGTTCGCCGGACTTGAACGCCGCGAGGATCCGGGTGCGTACGCCCTGCGACAGACCACCGTGCAGAGCTCCGGCGAGCACTCCGGCCCCCCGGAGTTGGTCGGCGACCCGCTCGGCTCCGAGCTGGGTTCGCACGAACACCAACGTGCGGCCGTCACGACCGGCGATCTCGGTCAGGACGAGGTGCTTCTCCTTCGGCTGCACGTGCACGATCCGGTGCTCCATGGTCGTCACGCTGGCCCGACCGGTGTCGACCTCATGGGTGACGGGACGGTCGAGATAGCTACGCACCAGGCTCTGCGTGGCATGGTCCAGCGTTGCGGAGAACAGCAGCCGCTGCCCGTTCGCCGGTACGGCGTCCAGCACCGTCGTCACGGCCGGTAGGAAGCCGAGGTCGGCCATGTGGTCCGCCTCGTCGAGCACCGTCACTTCGACACCACCAAGATCTGCGGCCCCGCGTTCCATCAGGTCGAGCAAGCGGCCCGGGGTGGCGATCACGATGTCGACGCCCCGCTCGAACGCGCGCAGCTGCGGGGTGTACGACATGCCACCGGCGACCAGGACGAGTGAGACCTTCAGCCTCGCGGCCAACGGGGCGAGTGCGTCGTGGACCTGCATGGCGAGCTCTCGGGTCGGAAGCAACACCACACCGCGCGGGCGACGAGCCGTCGAGCGGCCGGAGGCGAGCCGGGTGAGCATCGGCAGGCCGAAGGCCAGGGTCTTGCCGGAACCCGTCTGCCCCCGGCCGAGGACGTCTCGGCCGGCCAGCGCATCGGGAATCGTCGCCGCCTGGATCGGGAACGTGGTGGTGATGCCGCTGGCGGCAAGTCCGTCGACCAGTGTGGCCGGCAGGCCCAGCGCGGTGAACTCGACGGGCGGGGACGTGACCGACGCCGGCTCGACGGATGCTTGGTCGGCCTCGAACGATGCCACCGTCAGCGGGATCTCGCGCGGTGCCGACGAACCCGCTGCGTTGCGCGCGCCGCCGCGCCATCGATCGTTCGAGCGGTCGGAGCCGCGATCGTCGAAGCGGCGACCATCGAAGCGGCGACCATCGGAACGGCGACCATCGGAACGGCGACCATCGGAACGGCGACCATCGGAACGGCGATCTGCACGGCCGTCCGCACCGGTGGATCGCGCGTTGGCGTCGGAGCCCACCGACTCGTCGATGTAGCGGCCGCGATCGCGGCCCCGACGATCCGTACCTGTCGTCGCGCCACGAGCGTGATTCGTCCGAACAACCTCAGAGCGAGAAGAGGTGGAGCGAGACGCATTCGAACGCGGCTGCGCAAGACGCTGATCGGAGTTGCGATTGCGGTCGGCGCGCTCGGCGGCGGTCCAACGACGCTTGGGGGTATTACGGCGGACGCGCGGCTGCACAGGCTGCCGGTTCGGCATGGTAGTACTCGGTCTCTGCCCGTGTTCTGGGCGATCGGGGGCAACGTCAGCGCCCGGCCGCAGAGTCTGAAGCAGGAAGACGAGCCCAAGGCGTCGGACATCGGTGGCGATCGACGCGTGGCCCGGACGGCACGACGCCGCCGGAGAGCCAACGATACCGCGGGGAGCCACGGCGGCCCAATCCTGCCGACCACCCCGCCCTCAGGCCGCGCCCTTCTCCCGGAAAGTGGGCGCTAGTTGCACGTTTCGTCGGCGTGTCGCTGCAGGACGCGCCCACTTTCCGGCGTCCGGGTTTCGGGTCAGAGGTCGCGGCGCACGCGCCGGAGAAGGTCGTCGAGGACCGCGTTGAACCGGTCGTGGTGCTGGATCATGCCGAGATGGCCGCACTCCGGCAGGATGTGGGCATCGGCGCCGGGCAGCAAATCGATGATCCGCTCGGTGTGCTCGATCGGCGTGATCACGTCGTCCTCGCCGCCGATCACGGCCGTCGGGATCTTCGCCAAGGTCGCGAACGAGTCGTACTCCTCCAGATCGGTGAACGCCGGGTAGAAATCGGAGACAACATCCAGCGAGGTCTCCGCCAGCATTTGGGTAGCGAACTCGACATAGCTATTCGGCACCGCCGAGCCGTATGCCATCCGCCGGGTGACGACGAAGCCGAGGTCGGAGCCGGCCGTGCGAGCCTTGCTCACCACCTCCGGGATCCGGTTGAGGGTCGTCATCAAGGGCGGTGCAATCCGGGAGAACGCCCGTCCCGGCACGCCCCGGATCGGCGAGTGCTCGCCCAGCTCACCGGCCGAGGTGCAGATGAATGCCGCTCCACGGATGCGATCGCCGAACAACTCCGGATGTGTCCTGGCGAGCTCCATGATCGTCATGCCGCCCATCGAGTGACCCACGAGCACCAGCGGGCCGTCGCCGGCCACCTCGTCGAGCACTTGGAGCAGGTCCTCGGCCAGCTTCGGAACCCGACAGTTCTCGGGCGCCGAGCGCCCCGATCGTCCGTGCGAACGCTGGTCGTAGAGGACCTGACGAACGGGTGGTTCAGCCCCGGGACCGCGAAAGTGCTTGCGCTGGAAGTGCCAACAATCCAGGCTCAACGCCCACCCGTGGACGAGCACAACGGTGAGGTCGGAGTCGAGGTCGTCCACCTCGGTATGCAGGACGACCCCGTCTGAGGTGATGACGTCCGGTCCGACGGCGCGTAACCCGAAGAACTGCTCGTCATCGAAGTCGTCACGTGGCTGGATCCGCTTGTTGACCAGGCGTCGCTCCAACTCGATCCCGACGGCCACGCCGCCTGCGGCTAGCGCGGCGACTCCGGCAACGAGGCCGAGACTCGTGCCCCAACGACTCGCCATCAGTTCTCCCTCGGGTCGTTGTCCATCGGGTCGTTGTCCATCGGGTCGTCGTGCATCGGGCCGTCGTGCATCGGGTCCCGGTCCGTCGGGTCGCCCTCCATCGGATTGTCGTCAATTGTTCCGCTGTAGATCCTGGGCACGCGGGGGCCGATTCTGGTGACGATCTCATAACCGATGCTGTCGACATGTCCCGCCCAGTCCTCCGCCGACGGCTCACCGTCGTCGCCAGGACCGAACACGACGACCTCCTCACCGATCCCGGCATCCGCGTCCGGTCCCAGTTCCACCACGAACTGATCCATACAGATCCTGCCGCGCACCGGCACTCGTCGGCCGCGCCACGACACTTCGGCCCGATTGCCGGCCTGTCGCGGGATGCCGTCGGCGTAGCCCAGCGGAACCAGCCCGACCACGGTGTCGCCGGGGGCAAGCCAGGCCCAACCATACGAAACGCCACTGCCGGCGGTGATGTGCTTGACGTTGGCGAACTGGGCCCGGAGCCGCATGACCGGCCGCAGCACCACACCGGCCAGACCCGCGACGCCGCGTGCGGGGTCGATGCCGTACGCGGCGATGCCGACCCGGACCAACTCCAACCGGGACTGCGGCACGAGCAAGGTGGCGGCCGAGTTGGCGAGATGGCGGAGTTCGAAATCGAGTCCGGCCGCCCGAGCATGCTCCTCGGCGATCCGGAAGTTCTCGAGCTGGAGGGCAACCGACGGATGACCCGGTTCATCGGCCGCCGCGAGATGTGACCAGATCCCGACGACGTCAACAGCTCCGGTGCGCTCCGCAGCGGCAGCAGCTGCACACACCTCGGGCCAGGTCGACGATGGTGCACCGTTACGGGACAATCCGGTATCGGCCTTCAACTGGACCCGAGCGGTTCGCCCGGCGATCCCAGCGGCCCTGACCAGCCCGCTGACCTGCGAGACCGTGGATGCGGTGACGTCGACGTCGGCAGAGACCAGCGGGCTGAGGTCCTCGTTCGGTCCGTAGAGCCACATCAGGATCCGGCCGTCGTCACCGGCCGCCCGCAGCCGGAGCGCCTCTCCGGGCGTCGCCACACCCAACCAGGGAACTCCGGCACGCCGGGCCGCGTCGGCACAAGCCAGCATGCCGTGGCCATAGGCGTCCGCCTTCACCACCACCATCACCTGGGCACCGTCGGCGACGGCAGTGAGCACCTCGATGTTGGTCCGGAAGGCGGCGAGATCGATCTCCGCGCTGGCGGTGACCGGATCGATCGACATCGAGGACGCGTCTGAGGGGCCAGAAACGATCATCGACCGACCCAGCGCGGAGAAACCGCGGGCCAGTCGGCGCCTGGCAGACAATCCGAGCGCGGCGGAATGCCGACCGGGGCGACGGACCGTGACGATTTCCGTATTCGGGCTGACGAACTCTGCGAGGCCGTCAGCTGTCGACGGCCCCTCACCATGTGGGGGCCATCACCAGTCGAACCGCCGGATCTTCTCGAACTGCTCCGCACGCAGGGCCTGGAGGCGGCCGATGTCGGCCGGGATCAGCTCGGCCAGCCGCTGCGGCGGGATCGGCCCGGGATGACGGGCCGCTGTCAGCGCCTGGATCGACGCCGCCACAGCCGCCGCTCTCGGTGCTCCCAGACCGGCGGCGAGCAGGGTGGCGCAGATACCGCCGAGGACATCACCCGATCCGGCCTGACCGGTCCACGCCGGCCCGGGTATGGCGACGTCGATCCAGCGCTGCCCCGGGTCGACCACCAGTTGGGTCGCTCCTTTCAGCAACACGGTGGCACCAGTTTTCTCTGCGCCGGCGCGGGCGGCGCGGACCGGGTCGTCGGTGACCCAGGACCGTTCCTCGCCCAGCAGTCCGGCCAGCTCGCCCGCGTGCGGAGTGAGCAACCAGCTGGCCGGCACGCGGTCAGGTAGGTAGCGCAGACCGTCGGCGTCCACCACGGTCGGCAGGCCCTCGTCCAGCAGCCGGGCCAGCACGTCCGCTCCGTCCGACCGGTCGCCCCAGCCCGAGCCGACGAGGTGTGCCTGCACTCGGCCGGGCGAGAACACCACATTGGGCAGCCGGTCCCGGATGATCGCCGCGGGTGCGTCGGCACCGAGGTAGCGCACCATGCCCGCTCCGGCGTGCACCGCGCCGTAGGTCGACAACACCCCGGCGCCGGGATAGCTGTCCGAACCGGTGTCGATCCCGACCACACCGCGGGAGTACTTGTCCGACGTCGCGGACGGGTACGGCCAGAACGCGGCCACCTGCTCCTCGGTCACCGGACGGAGCCACCGAGCGTCAGCGCCGTGCCCGGTGGGAGATTCGAGGCCGATGTCGACCACCTCGATCTCGCCGCAACGACTGCGCGCGGGTTCGATCACGTGACACGGCTTGGCCTCACCGAAGGTCACGGTCCGGGTAGCCGTGAAAGCAGCGCCCGGCACCGCCCCGGTGTCGGCGTCGACGCCGGACGGGAGATCAACCGCGATCGTGGGCATCATCCAGTCCGAGCAGACCCGGGCCAGCGTCGCGACCGCCTCCGGCAATCCCGGCCGCCCACCGATCCCGAGCACGCCGTCGATGACGAGAT
>JBBSQJ010000127.1:0-12376 GCA_038257965.1 Propionibacteriales bacterium | reverse complement strand
GAACCGTCGACCGAAACAGATCACCCTGCGTCGGCGTCATCCCCAGCGTCATCAACACACCCCTCAGATGGACTCCGACCATCCTCCAAGGCCCAACCCGGAACTCCGGTCAACGCCACGCGAAAAACACCAGCCACCTAGGAGGGCATCGTTTGCACGCACTGGCCCAGCTTTCCGCAACCGTCAGATGGATCGTCGTCGCCGGCCCGCGCGATCGCGATCAGGACTCGGGTCCCACCCGGATGCCGAGGTGACCGGCGAGCAGCGGAGCGAACTCCGAGAGCTGGTACTCGCTGATCCAAGCACCGGCGAGCCCTGCGAGCCCGTTCACGGTGGTGAGACTCGCGCCGCGCAGGTCGACATCGAGGAGGGTCGCGTGAGAGACATCGAGCGTGCCGATCCGGCAGCGCTCGACGGCGAGCCGAGTCACCGTCGCGTACGAGAGATCCAGCTCGTCGATCACGCAGTCGCGGAGCACGACGTCTCGCCACTCCGCGGAGCGGACGTTCAAGTAGTTGATCTTGCTGCTCTCGATCAGCACCGAGCGCCAGGTGCACTCGTACGCCTCGCCGCTGCCGATCCGGGAACCGCTCACCGTGCTGCTGCGCCACGATGACCGGGGCGCGCTCAGCGTGGGCGCATCCAGGTCGGTGAACGTGCACTCGGCGAACTGCGCACCGCGCAGGTCGGTCCCAGCCATCCGGACCCGCAGGAAGGCGCAGCCGGCGAATGACGTCGAGCCGAGATCGAGATCGCCGAAGTCGGCGTCGACGTAACGTTCGTCCGAGCGCATCTCTGCGGGTCCGAGGTCGGTCGGCTCGACCGTGTCCAGGCTGCCGAGCTTCGGCGCAACGCGCTTTGGCGGCTTCGGACCGGGACTGGCGTCAGGCACGTCAGCACCCTAGCGACCCGCCGGGCCGACCGACCGTGCGCAGTTCCCCTGCGCCTCTCCCTGAGAAACTGGGCGCGAACGACGACGACACGCCGGCGGAATCTGCCACAAGCGCCCAGTTTCCCAAGAGTGGTGAACGACTTCAACGAGCACAGCCGAGGAGGTCGAAGCCGAAGTGCTCACGGAGCCGGCCCGTGATCGGCGAACAATCTCGTCACGGTTCGGCGCTGCGTGACGTATCCGGTCTGGCACTCGGGCACTCTTGTGTGCTAAGGGCAGTCCCGGTGACGATATGCCCACCACCCGGTGCGCGTGGCGCCGATCAACGGGCCTGACGAGTGGTGCGCGTCGAGGGAGGTCGTCATGGATGCCTTTCGGCCATCTGCCGTCGAAGTTGCGCCTCTGCAGTCCGAGGGGACGCTCTACGGCTTCATGCTGCTGGGGCGTTGGCCGCAGGACACGGTGGAGTGGGCGAAGTTCCTCGTGCTGGCCGTGCGAATGGCGGCCGTACCGGGGCTGTTGCCGCTCTCCACGGTGTTCCGAGTGAGCGAGGACCTGCCGGACGAGCCACACGCCGGAGCCGTCGGCCTGGTGATCAGGGAAGGCCAGCTGTTGGGG
The DNA here is from genome assembly GCA_038257965.1 of Propionibacteriales bacterium. Taxonomy (GTDB): domain Bacteria; phylum Actinomycetota; class Actinomycetes; order Propionibacteriales; family Propionibacteriaceae; genus Microlunatus. Next base: position 10,866 of record JBBSQJ010000127.1, on the reverse strand, counting down.
GAGCACCCGCTCCAGCCCGGACGGTTCGGCAACCCGCAGCCTCCCGGGCTGGTGGTGCTGCACCCGCCGTCGAGCACGCTGCGCTCGGTGCCCGAGTACGAGGTCGCCTCGGGCTGCCTGTTCCTGCCCGGTCTGCCGCATCTGGGCCTCGATCATCGAGCCGCCTGGGTAGAAGCCGACCGAGAGGGCACGGTGACCCAGCTGGTCAGTCGAGCCGGTATCGACCCCTCGGGCGATGCCGACACCGCGGCCTTGGCCATGCTCCTCGCCGCCGCCTGACGATCTCCTCCCCGTCCGCCCCGAAAACTGTGCAGCTCTTGCAACTTCGCCCGGCGTGTCGCTGCAAGACGTGCACACTTTCCGGGGGAGTGGGTGGGGAAAACCGGCTGCGGCGACGTAGGGCGCCGCCCTAGCATCGGACACCATGGGCCACGTCGATCTCTCCGGTATCAGCTATCACCTGCCGGACGGGCGGGTCCTGCTGGACGACGTCTCGCTCCGGGTCGGCGAGGGCGCGGTGGTGGCGCTGGTCGGGGCCAACGGCTCAGGCAAGACGACCCTGCTCCGGATCGTCGCCGGCGACCTCTCGGCGACCACCGGCACGGTGTCGCGCTCCGGCGGACTCGGCGTGATGCGCCAGTTCATCGGCAGCATCCGTGATCACTCCACCGTCCGGGACCTCCTGTTCTCCCTGGCTCCGTCGCGCCTGCGAGACGCTGTCGATGAGCTGGACACGCTCGAGCTCGAGGTGATGGAGGACGACAGCGAACCCGTCCAGGTGCGCTACGCCCAGGCGCTGTCGGACTATGCCGACGCGGGCGGATACGACGCCGAGGTGCTGTTCGACGTTTGTACGACGGCTGCGCTCGGCATCTCCTACGACCGGGCGAAGTGGCGGGAGGTGAACACGTTGTCCGGTGGCGAGCAGAAGCGGCTCGCCCTCGAAGCACTGCTCCGCGGATCCGACGAGGTGCTCCTGCTGGACGAACCGGACAACTACCTCGACGTGCCCGGCAAGCGGTGGCTGGAAGCCCAGCTCGCCACGACTCAGAAGTCGGTGCTGCTGGTCAGCCACGACCGCGAACTGCTCGCCCAGTCCGCGACCACCATTGCGGCGGTCGAACTCGGCGCGGCCGGAAACACCGTCTGGATTCACGGCGGCGGGTTCGCCACGTTCGGCCAAGCCCGACAGGAGAGGTTCGACCGGTTCGCGGAGCTTCGTCGCCGGTGGGACGAGGAGCACGAGAAGCTGCGGCAGCTGATGTTGATGTACAAGACCAAGGCGGCCTACAACGACGGGTTGGCGTCGCGCTACCAGGCCGCCCAGACCCGGCTGCGGAAGTTCGAGGAGGCGGGACCGCCGCAGGCCGTGCCGATCGAGCAGCGCGTGAAGATGCGACTGACCGGTGGGCGTACGGGCAAGCGGGCGGTCGTGGTGGACCACCTCGAGCTGAGCGGGTTGATGAAGCCGTTCAGCAGCGAGATCTGGTTCGGCGATCGGGTTGGCGTGCTCGGCTCCAACGGTTCCGGCAAGTCGCAGTTTCTGCGGCTGCTCGCCCGGGGTGGCTCCGACCCGGACGTCGGGCATCGCCCGGTCGGGGAGCTGGAGATCTCCTCGGTGGCGCACACCGGGACCGCGAAACTCGGTGCGCGGGTCCGACCCGGCTGGTTCGCCCAGACCCATCATCACCCCGAGCTGACCGGCCGTGCGTTGCTGGAGATCCTGCATCGCGGCGACGACCATCGACTCGGGATGGGCCGCGAGCAGGCATCGCGCACATTGGATCGCTACGAGCTCGCCTACGCCGCCGAGCAACGTTTCGAGACGCTGTCCGGCGGCCAGCAAGCTCGCTTCCAGATCTTGTTGCTGGAGCTGTCCGGGGCGACCATGCTGTTGCTCGACGAGCCGACCGACAACTTGGACATCCAGTCCGCCGAGGCGCTCGAACACGGCCTGGAGGCCTTCGAGGGCACCGTGGTCGCTGTCACGCACGATCGCTGGTTCGCTCGCGGCTTCGATCGCTTCCTGGTCTTCGGGTCCGACGGTGGGGTGTACGAGGCCGACGAGCCGGTCTGGGATGAGACGCGGGTCCAGCGCGCACGCTGAGCGTACGGGGATGGGGGTCGCCCAGCGCCCACGCCGACGCTCGGGTCGGCCCGGTGGTGCGGGACGTCGACCACCGATCACATCGATCAGCCGCGCCCGGTCGGCCCCGCACGAGGCGGCTGGAGCAGATCTCACTAAGGTGAGGTGCCGAGGGCCGGAGGCTCGACGGCACTTCGTCCTCGAGTGTCCCGTGGTCGCCGTCGGTCGAGGAGCTGATCATGGTCACCCGTTACGAACTTCCTACGCTCGAGGACCTGAACCGCCTCGGTGAGCAGCGCGAGCAGGCCATCACGATCTATGCGCAGACCTCACCGATCGTCTCCGAGCGGCAGGGCAGCTTCCTCAACGCCAAGAGTGGATTCGACACAGCGATCAACACCTTGCGCGACGCCGGGCTGTCGCACCCGACCGAAACCGCCCTCCGGTCCCAGTGGGCCACGGTGGCCGACGGCATCGAGCCGTGGAACCGGTTGTCGGCCTCGTTGGCGATCTTCATCTCCCCGACCGACACCGACCTGTACGTGTTGCCCAATCGCTTGGAGAACCAGCACCAGGCCGGCGACTACTTCGACCTCGGTCAGCTGGTCAGGGCCGTGACCACGCCGCAGGACGCATACGCGCTCACCCTGTCGACGAACGGGTGGAAGCTGTGGGTGGCGACTCCGACGGCCCGCGCCACCGAGCTCGAGCTGGCCGGCGACCACCCCACCGATGTCGCCGACGCGACCAATCGAGGCAATGTCCGCGACCGCGGCCACGAAAACCGGCTGGTCGCCGACGAGAACCGCACGGTCCTGCTGGAGACCTACGCGAAGCGGGTGGCGGACGCTGTCCAGTCCGAGCTGGCACGGCTGGATCCGAACGGCGAACATCCGCTCTTCCTGTTCGCCACCGATCCGCTGATCGACCTCTACCAAGCGGCGGACCAGCGCCACCAGATCGTGGCGATGCCAGGCGCCCCGGACCAGCTACGGGCCGACCAGATCGACGAGCCGATCCGGGAGGCCCTGCCGACCCTGAACGGTGAGCGGACCAACGCACGCCTGGAGAAGATCGGCAACGACGTGTCAGCCGGCCTCGTCCTGACCGATCTGGGGGACATCGCGCGCGCCTCGGCGGCTGGGGCGATCGCCACCCTGGTGTACGACTTCACCGTCGACATCTTCGGCTGGATCGACGACACCACGGGTGAGATCACCTTCGCACAGGACGACGTGCACGGCTACGACCTGCTGTCTCGGATCGTCGTCCGCGTGCTGGACGCCGGCGGGGAGGCGATCGCGGTCCGCTCCGAGGAGGTGGACGCCCAGATCTGGAACGGTGGGCCCGCCGTCGCTCATCTGCGCTTCGCGCTCGCGTGAGGGTCGACGGGCAGATGCGACCTGCTGCATGCGTACGCGAAGCTGGAGGGTTGCCGACCGGGCCTCAGCCGCCCGCGTCGCCTCGGAGCGGGATCTGGTCCGACCGGGGTGGCAGGAGGCAGCGGGTCGGGCTCAGGCGGTCTGGTTGCCGCCCCGACCCTCGGCAACCTTCTTCTTGACGAACAGGAACGGGAGCAGCCAGGTGGCCAGGGCGGTGATGAGCCAGACGATGACGGTCGAGGCGATCCAGGCCGTGAGCCCGCTGATCTCCAAGCCGGCGGTGAAGAAGTGGGCTACGACCAAGGCGATGAAGGTCGAGATCAAGCCGACCCCACCGAGGAGGGCGCGGGCGTGCCGGTGCGCGACTTTCGCCAGGAACGGGCTGAGCACACTCTGCAACACGGCGAACACCAGCACCGAGACGACGAATCCGGTCGGGTTCACCTGGAATCCGTCGATGAGCAGGCTCGTGATGAGCAGCCCGAGGGCCGCAGAGACGATGAAAACCACAATTCGGATGAGAAACCTGGCCACGATGGGACGCTAGCAGCGTCCAGTCACCGTCGCGACCGGCGGCGGTTCGGGTCACATATCGCCCGACCGGATCCTGGCGAGCATCACCGGGAACCGGCTGCCGCGGCCTCGACGAAGCCCACGATCGCCTGGATCGGAACTCCGATCACTCGGGTCGGCAGATCGTTGGGCCAGTCCTCGGCGAGGGCTGTCGGGTCTTGGTCGACCAGCGAGGCGATGCCCGTGACCGTCACCGTCTCGAACGCGTCGCCGGTCAGCCGGTGGTCGACTTCGAGCGTCACGGACTCACCGGGCGCGTACTGCAGGAGATCGTTGTAGGTCGGGACGCGCATCAAGACGGTATCGGAGTCCACGGCGTAACGGACCACCAACGAGCGGGGCCCGCGACCGGTGCGGTAGTCCAGGCGTCCCTCGTGATGGTCGAACAGCCACGATCTGCACTCGCGGGAATCGAGTCGCCGAGCGGTGTGTGGGTGAGAGGTGACCGGCGTCATGGGGCATCGTGCCTGTTCTGAGCGGTCGAGGTCGTCGCCACCGATGGCGACGACGCTCCCGCCGCCGACCGAGGGCAGCAAGCCGACTGAGGGCAGCAGGCCGACTGAGGGCAGCAACCGGTGTGGAAGGGGTGTGGGCCGGTCGCGGAGCACCGCGTCCGGTCGTGACGTCAGCCTCGGCTGCGTGATGCATCCAACCCTACGCCGCGGACCCGACCGGCACGAGCCCGACGAGGTTGTTTCCCTCGTCGGAACAACCACGTCGGTCCGACGTCTGTGAGTTCGGGCGCTGAACTTGTCGAAGCGCTGATGGCTTTCTGCGCTTCGCCAGGCTCAGCGCTGGTCGAGCGGTACGAAATCGCGCGTCCGGTACCCGGTGTAGATCTGCTTCGGTCGGGCGATCTTCTGCTCCTTGTCGGTGATCAACTCCTGCCACTGGGCGAGCCACCCGGTGGTACGCGGGATCGCGAACAGCACGGTGAACATCTCCGGAGAGAAGCCCAGTGCCTCATAGATCAGCCCCGAGTAGAAATCGACGTTCGGATAGAGGCGGCGCTTGACGAAGTACTCGTCCTCGAGCGCGATCTTCTCCAGCTCCATGGCGATCTCGAGCAGGGGATTGACACCGGTGACCTCGAACACGTCTTCGGTCGCCTTCTTGATGATCTTGGCCCGCGGGTCGTAGTTCTTGTAGACCCGATGACCGAACCCCATCAGCTTCTCCTTGCCGCTCTTCACCCCCTCGATGAACTCGGGGATCCGATCGACCGTCTTGACCTCGCGCAGCATGCGCAAGACGGCCTCGTTGGCTCCGCCGTGGAGCGGTCCGAACAGTGCACCGATGCCCGCGGCGACCGCGGAGTACGGGTCGACCTGGGAGGAACCCACCGAGCGCACCGCGTTGGTCGAGCAGTTCTGCTCGTGGTCGGCGTGCAGGATGAACAAGATCTCCAGCGCCTTGACCAGGCGTGGGTCCGCGTCGTACTTGCGCTCGCTCATCTTGAACAGCATGGCGAGGAAGTTCTCGGCGTAGGAGAGGTCGTTGTTGGGATAGACGTAGGGCCGACCCTGACCGTGCCGGAAAGCGAACGCACCCAGCGTCGGCATCTTGGCGATCATCCGGGTGATCTGGAGCTTGCGCACCTCCGGGTCCAGCACGTTGCGGGCCTCCGGGTAGAAGGTCGACAGCGCGCTCACCGAGGCCATCAACATGCCCATCGGGTGGGCGTCGTAGCGGAAGCCCTCGATGAACTGCTTCACGTTCTCGTGCAGGAAAGTGTGGTAGGTGACTTCGTGCACCCATTCGTCCAGCTGGGTCGCCGTCGGCAGCTCGCCGTTCAACAACAGGTAGGACACTTCGAGATAAGTGGAGTGCTCGGCCAGCTGCTCGATCGGATAACCGCGGTACTCCAGGATGCCGGCGTCGCCGTCGATGTAGGTGATGGCGCTCCGGCACGAAGCCGTGTTGACGAACCCCGGGTCGTAGGTGGCCAGGCCGCCTGGCTCGTCCTCGACAGCGACCTGCTTCAAGTCCGCGGCCCGGATCGTGCCGTCGGTGACGGGCACCTCGTATTCTTGGCCGGTCCGGTTGTCCCGGATGGTGAGGGTGTCTGCGCGGGAATTGTCGACGTCGGTCGAATCCGCCGTGGACGTATCGGTCATGCGGACAAACTACGCGGGTGTCCTGGTATCTGCCACAAGGGGTGACTCACAGCACATCTGCGCGACGTGGCGCAGAGACCGTGATCTGGGCGGGCTCCGACGCCGCCGGAGCATCGATCCCAGGCGACGTTTTGCCTCCGGGACGCTGCCCCGGTATTCTGATCGGCTGTTGCGTCCACGCGGCATGCTGATGCTGCGCTCATTTCACAACGCAACGTTCGAATCGTACGAAATCACTTCAGGAAGCAGTCGACGAGCGTGTCTACCTACAGCCCGAAGCCAGGCGACGTCACCCGCACCTGGCATGTCATCGACGCCGAGGACATCGTCTTGGGGCGGCTGGCGGTGACCGCTGCCACGCTGCTGCGCGGCAAGCACAAGCCGACGTATGCCCCGCACGTCGACGGCGGCGACTTCGTCATCGTCGTCAACGCTTCCAAGGTGGCATTGACCGGCAACAAGCGCACTGACAAGCTCGCCTACCGGCACTCCGGGCGGCCCGGCGGGTTGAAGTCGACCAGCTACGGCCAGTTGCTGGACTCCGATCCGCGCGAGGCGGTCGAGCGCGCGGTCTGGGGCATGCTGCCCAAGAACAAGCTGAGCCGGAAGGTGATCTCCAAGCTGAAGGTCTACTCCGGTCCGGAGCACCCGCACTCCGCGCAGAAACCCCGGCCGTACGAGATCACCCAGGTCTCCCAGTAGTCGTCGACAGCTCACTTTCGAAACCGAGGACCCACCACCTGTGACCGACATCGTTGAAGAGACCACCACCGGCGAAGAGATCGCCACGCCGTTCACCGAGGGCGAGCGTGAGATCGCGTATCGCTCCGAGGCCACCCCGTCCGTTGCCCAAGGACCGGCGGGCCGTCCGGCCGTCGTCGCCCCGGCCGCTGCGACCGGCCGCCGCAAGGAGGCCGTGGCCCGGGTCCGGATCGCGCCGGGTAGCGGGCACTGGACCATCAACGGCCGCACCCTGGACGACTACTTCCCCAACACGGTGCACCAGCAGATCGTCTCCGAGCCGTTCTCGACCGCGGCGGTTGCCGACTCCTACGACGTCATCGCCCGAATCCACGGCGGCGGAGTGACCGGCCAGGCGGGCGCGTTGCGGCTCGGCGTCGCGCGAGCGCTGAACGTCGTCGACGCGGAGGCCAGCCGTCCGGCCCTGAAGAAGGCCGGCATGCTGACCCGGGACGCCCGGATCAAGGAACGCAAGAAGGCCGGTCTGAAGAAGGCTCGTAAGGCTCCGCAGTACAGCAAGCGCTGATCTCGCGCACCACTGGTATCCGGGGCATGGGTCGACTCTTCGGCACCGACGGGGTGCGTGGCAGGGCCAACGAGGCACTGACCGCCGAGTTGGCCCTCGACCTGTCGGTGGCCGCGGCTCACGTCGTGGGTGAGGCCGGTGCGTTCAACGGACACGTGCCGACCGCCGTGGTGGGTCGGGACCCGCGCGCCTCCGGGGAGTTCCTCGAGGCGGCGGTGGTCGCGGGGTTGGCGAGCGCCGGTGTGAACGTGGTGCGTCTAGGGGTGCTGCCAACCCCCGGCGTGGCCTATCTGACCGCTCATACCCACGCCGATCTGGGTGTGATGCTTTCGGCGAGCCACAATCCGATGCCCGACAACGGCATCAAGTTCTTCGCTCGCGGCGGAGCCAAGCTAGACGACTCGCTCGAAGACGCCATCGAGGCACGGATGGGCGAGATCTGGGCGCGCCCGGCGGGGGCCGCCGTCGGGCGGGTGAGGGACGACTCCGCCCTCGTGGAGTCGTACATGGCTCACCTGGTGGCCAGCCTCGGGCAGCCGGTCAGCCTGCACGGCCTGAAGGTCGTCGTGGACTGCGCCAACGGCGCCGCCTACCGCACGGGTCCGTCCGCATTTGCGTTGCAAGGCGCCGACGTCGTGTCGATCTTCGCCAGTCCCGACGGACTCAACATCAACGACAACTGCGGCTCGACGCACATCGAGCACCTCCAGTCCGCTGTCGTCGCACATCGGGCCGACCTCGGCATCGCGCTCGACGGCGACGCCGATCGGTGCCTGGCCGTCGACGCCGACGGTGAGCTCGTCGACGGCGACCAGATCCTGGCCATCTTGTCGTCCTCGTTGGACGATCAGGGGTTGTTGGCCCACCACACCGTCGTGGCCACGGTGATGAGCAACCTCGGCTTTCTCCAGGCGATGGAGTCCATCGGGATCCGGGTGTTGCAAACCAGAGTCGGCGATCGGTACGTGCTCGAGGAGATGAACGCCGGTGGCTACGTCCTCGGCGGCGAGCAGTCCGGCCATGTCGTGATGGCCGATCACGCCACGACCGGCGACGGGGTGCTGACCGCGTTGCACCTGATGAGCCGGATGGCTCGAAGCGGACGGACCTTGGCCGATCTGACGTCGGTGATGACCCGGCTGCCGCAGGTGTTGATAAACGTGCACGGGGTGGACAAGTCTCGGGCCGACAGCGATCCGGCGCTGACCAACGCCGTCGCAGTCGAAACCGCCCGCCTCGGCTCCAACGGTCGGGTGCTGCTGCGTCCGTCGGGCACCGAACCACTGGTCCGGGTGATGGTCGAAGCGACGACGTCGGAGGAAGCACGCGCTGTCGCCGAGCGCCTGGCATCGGTCGTTGCCTCCTCCCTCGCCCTCTAGAGAACTCTGCCTCTAGAGAACTCTGCGAGCCCGCCATGCCCCCGACGTGGGCGCCAGTGGCCACCGACACGCGCTTGAATCCGCCCCGCGCAGATCTGCTCGTACGCGACCACTTTCGCTGCGCTCGAGCTTTCTCCCTCTCAAAACCGAGTGCCGGAGACCGAGCGCCGGAGGGTGCCGGCCGACGAGACGCAGACGAGGGCCGGTCGCCCCCCAGCAACCGGCCCTCGTCGTTCTTCTCCATGTGGCGCTCGAGGCGCCGCACGCCTCCCCGGTTCACGCCCGGAGCTCCCCCAACTCACTTCCGGTCGAAACCTGCGATCTCGTGATCGACGCTCGTCTCGCCGTGGCGTCGATTCCGTCGCTCGACGTCGCCCCCCAGCCGGCGTCGATGACGTTGCGCGAGATCCGCCCCGCATCGAACTGGTCAGGTGCGCAACGGTGCCTGGCCTCGGGTGAGCGGACTCGAAACATCAAGAGTTCGCCCCTTCGGCCCTGATACCAACTGCTCGAAGTATTTCCTCCGACGGGGTCATCGAGCCTGAGCAATAGGTGCTCGCCGATTCATGAGCGGCGAGGAGGCGCCGCCCACGTGGTGCCGACCCTCCTGCTCGCCGGTCTCGTGCTCGCTGGTCTCGTGCTCGCTGGTCTCGTGCTCGCTGGTCTCGTGTTGGCCGGACATGTTCGGCGGTCGTTCAGGTCGGCGGCGCCGCGGGACCGACGAAGCCCAGCGGCTAGACCTTGCGGATGCGCACCCATTCGACCCGGTGATCGCGGTCCTTGCGCAAGATCGCGGTCGCCCGGTCCCTGGTCGGCAAGATGTTGCGGTCCAGGTTCGGTCCGTTGATGGCGTCCCAGAGCATGCTGGCCTGACGGACCGCCTGCTCGTGGCTCAGGTCCGCGTATCGGGTGAAGTAGGAGCGTGGATCGCGAAACGCCGTGTCGCGGAGCGAGAGGAAGCGGCTGACGTACCAGTCCCGGATGTCGTCGGCCTCGGCGTCGACGTACACGGAGAAGTCGAAGAAATCGCTGACCGCGATGCCGGCCCGACCGTCGAGCCGGACCCGCGCGGGTTGAAGCACGTTCAGACCCTCGACGATGAGGATGTCGGGCCGTCGGAGGGTGACGGCTACGTCCGGCACGATGTCGTAGACCAGGTGGCTATAGACAGGTGCGTACACCTCTTCTGCCCCTGACTTCACGTCCATCACGAACTGCAGCAGGGCGCGGCGGTCGTACGACTCCGGAAAGCCCTTGCGTTGCATGAGGCCACGCCGTTCCAGTTCGGCGTTGGGGAACAAGAACCCGTCGGTGGTGACCAGTTCGACGCGCGGGTGCTCGGGCCAGGCGGCCAGTAGCTCGCGGAGCAGTCGGGCTGTGGTCGACTTGCCGACCGCGACAGACCCGGCGATCCCGATCACGAACGGGGTGCGACCGGTTTCCAGCCCGAGGAAGGAGTTCGTCGAGCTGTGGAGCTCGCCGGTGATCCGGACATAGCGGCTGAGCAGCGCGGTCAGTGGCAGATACACCTCGCGGACGTCGGTCAATGACGTCGGATCGGACAGGCCGCGCAACTTCTCCAGAGTGGTGACGTCGAGCGGAAGCGCGGTGGTTTCGGCCAGATCCGCCCAGTCGGCGCGGCTGAGTTCCACGAACGGCCCCGGCAGCTGCGCGTCGTGCGGCATGGTGAAACATTAGTGGTCACGCGCGGTGTCCGGTGGGCTGCGCGCACCTGGGCGGGTGGCTCGTGACGGCGCGGACCGTCGCTGTGTGATCGCGCGCATCCACCGTGCGACGCGGAACCGTCGGCGGACCCACTCGCACAACCGCTGTTCACGATCGATATCGTCTGGTGACCGCGGACGAGTGCGTGACACGTATCCAGTTGCACGCCACATCGGCAATCGGCCCGCCGCCTCCGGGCATGAGAAGCCCTGTGTCAAGCCGCTTGGCTTCTGGCTGCGTTGAGGACTCGTTGGAGTGCGTGGTGGCGGTTGGGGTCGTAGGCGACTTCTTGTTGCCAGCAGTGCCAGATGACGTAGAGCCAGGCGCGGGCGAGGAT
>JBBSQJ010000126.1:0-12434 GCA_038257965.1 Propionibacteriales bacterium | reverse complement strand
CCGTCGCCGAAAAGCCCGCATTCCGTCGTGCCTTCAGTCTTCGGCGTTGCATCCTCCCGGCAGACGGATTCTACGAGTGGTACGTCCCTTCAGCCGCCGGCACCGCCTCCAAGGTGAAGAAGCAACCCTTCTTCATCCACCGGACGGACGGGGCGCTCCTGTCGATGGCGGGGATCTACGAGATCTGGCGTGACCCGAGCAAGGGTGCCGACGACGACGAAGCGTGGCTGCGTACCTGCTCGGTGATCACCACCCAGGCGACCGGCGCCGCGGGGCACGTTCACGACCGGATGCCGATGGTGATCGGCCGGGACACGATCGATCGTTGGCTCGACCCGGAGCTCACCGACTCGGCGGCCGCCCTGGGCCTGTTGAGCGTCACCGAGGCCGACCAGCTCGAGGCGTATGCGGTCTCCACTGCGGTCGGAAACGTGCGGAACAACGACGCCTCGCTGCTGCACCCGATCGCGTCCGACGACGAGCCCGAAACGCTGGTCTGACTCTCGGACATGTCCTCGACCACGATCACCGTCGAAGTGTCCACTCCGCTCGGCCCGGGACGCTGGCACATCGATCACGCGGGATCGCCGGCGGCCATTTTGCTACTCGGCCATGGCGCCGGAGGGGGCGTGGCAGCGATGGATCTCGACCTGTTGGCGAGCAAGCTGCCGGCCCAGGGCGTGACCGTGATGCGCTACGAACAGCCGTGGCGACTGGCCGGGCGCAAGGTCGCGACTCCACCTCCACAGCTGGACATCGGTTGGCGGGCCGGTGTCGACGCGCTCACCGCCGACGGGCAGCTGACGGGGACACTGTTCTTCGGCGGACGGAGCGCCGGGGCCCGGGTGGCCTGCCGGACCGCGCAGCACTACCCAATCTCCGGAGTGGTCTGCCTCGCGTTCCCACTGCACCTGCCCGGTCGGCCCGAGAGGTCGAGAGCTGCCGAGCTCTTGTCGCCCGCCGTGCCACGACTCGTGGTCCAGGGAACGAACGACTCGTTCGGCACACCCGATGAGGTACGAGCGGCCGCCGCTGAAGATCCAAGGGTGCTCCTGATCGAGCTTCCGGGCGCGGACCACAGCTATCGCACGGCCAAAGCGGCCGCGTTCACGCCCGCCGACCTCCGTGCGCTGCTGCTTTGTTCGGTGACACAGTTCATCGGCTCGACGGCGGGCACATTCTGAGCGTCGGGGTCGGTGCTTCCGACGACGGCCCGGTGCCGCGGAAACGTCACCCGCTGGAACGACGCAACGGCGCTGACACTCTCGGTGCCTCGAGTTGCCCTTCGACAGGCTCGGGGCACCTACGGCGCGCCGTTCGACAAGGCCGAGCGCGCTGACGTGGGGCGTTCGATCACTTACGGAAGTGTCTCAACAGCCGGAATATCGAGCGATTGGGAGCGTTGACCTTTCCATGATGACGCTCACCCGCGAAGCGCCGGCCTACCCGCCGGTACGCTCATACGTGATGAGCATCCCGACCCCGACCGAACCGAGCGCCGAACCGACGGCCGCACCGGTCGCCGACTTGGCCACCGAGACCGTGGACGAGCGCCGCGCCCGATTCGAGGCGGACGCGCTCGGCTTCCTCGACCAGTTGTATGCGGCCGCCCTGCGGATGACCCGCAATCCCGCCGACGCCGAGGACGTGGTTCAAGAGACCTATGCCAAGGCGTACGCGTCGTTCCACCAGTTCACTCCGGGCACCAACTTGAAGGCGTGGCTGTACCGGATCCTGACGAACACCTACATCAACAGCTACCGCAAGAGGCAGCGCGAGCCGCAGATCTCCGACTCCGAGAACGTTGAGGACTGGCAGATTGCCCGAGCGGAATCCCACACCTCGAGTGGATTGAAGTCGGCCGAGACGGTCGCGCTGGAGAACCTGCCCGACTCCGACGTCAAGGAGGCGCTGCAGGCACTCGCGCCGGATTTCCGGCTCGCGGTCTACCTGGCCGACGTCGAGGGCTTCTCATACAAGGAGATCGCCGAGATCATGGGAACACCGATCGGCACGGTGATGTCCCGGCTCAACCGCGGTCGAACCCAGCTGCGCAAGCTGCTGAGCGACTATGCGCACGAGCGGGGCCTGCTGCGCCGTCGGGAGGAGAGCCGAGCATGAGCGAGCATGACCACGTAGACGCCCAGGATGATTGCACGAAAGTGCTCGAGCAGGTCTACCGGTTCCTGGACGACGAACTCGACACCGCGAGCGGCGACGCCATCCGTGAGCACCTGGCCGCGTGCGAGCCGTGCATGGACCATTTCGACGTCGAGCAGGCGGTGAAGGCCCTGGTGCACCGTTGTTGCGGCAATGACCGGGCTCCAGACGCACTTCGGGCCAAGATCTTGGTCCAGATCTCGACCGTGCAGACCACCACGATCATCGGTTGATCGCGCACGAGAACCCCCGGTGATCTGCTGATGCAGGTGCCGGGGGTCGCGCGTTCGTCAGGTCGTTGGGGCGCTGGTCAGGCGTTGGGGCGCTTGCCGTGATTTGCGTTCTTCTTGCGCCGGGCCCGCCGCTTGCGTCCACTCTTGGCCATCTGGATTCCTTCCGTACGAATGCTGCCGGCCCATTGTAGGTTCTCCCGGAGCATGTCGTCTGCCATCTGGCTCTGCCGCTGGGAGCGATCGACGAGCAATAGCACCCCGGTTCCGGCTCCTGCCGCGATGACCCCAGCAGCAGCGGTCCACCACGACGAGGCGGCGATCGGAAGGAACGAGATCATCGTCAGCGGCACCCCGATGGCTGTCCCGATTGCCAGCGGGCGCAAGGGACCGCGACCGAACATGGCATGGGGCCCGTCGCGACCAGATTGGACCGCATCGACCACATACAGGTAGCTGGCGACCGCGACAACCAGCGCCGCGGACTGCCCGGCGGATGGGTGCGGGGCGACCGAACCCAGCAGCACAACCACCACCAGAAACGCCGCCGGGCCGTCCGGCCAATGGTGTAGCAGCGCGGTGCTGGCGGACAGGAGAACGACAGCAAGGGCTGCGCAGCTGCAGGACCAGGCGTCGAGTCCGCCGAGCAGACCGGTCAGGACTGCGGACCCGCCGGTCAGCCAGACGAGGGCACGAGCGGCGCTGCTACGGACTTGCGGTCGATTTGCCTCAGGGCGGTCGGTCGGCTTTGGATCGGGGGCACGGCCGGCGTGGGGCGCACTCATCCGGTCCACCGTCCGCGGGCTGCTGAGCCGGTGCCTCTCCAACGGGCCCCGCCGGGCCGGCCGCGGTCGCGGACCACGGACTCGAGCGGGATCTCCTCGTTCCAGGGCACGACCCGGATGTCCTCAGCTTGGAGGCGGCGGTGGATGGCGAGCCGTTCCAGCCGCCACAGGCGCAGCGCCAGTCGCTCGATCGGGTCAGTCGGATGTGGTTCGCTGTGGCAGATGTCGACGACAGTGACTGGGTGGCCCCGGGCCCGCAGGCGGTGGGCTGCGGCGATCCCGCGCGGGTCGACCAGCGGGGAGAAGAAGATCACGGTGGCGCCGGGCGGGAACGCCGGATACGGGATGCGGTCCACGTCCGGGTCGAGATAGCTGAACCAGTCGCTGACCGCCAGCAGGGTGTCGACGATCCGGTAGAACTGCCGTTCGGCGGGCTCGGGTTTCAGCCATTGCAGCCGCCCGCCGACGGCCACCAAACCGACCCGGTCGTGCTGGCGCAGCACAGCTCGGACGACACCGGTTGCGCCGGACAGGGCGAGGTCGCGCGAACTGTCTCCGGTTGCTCCGACGTCGGCCAGGAGGTCGACCGCCACCACGACGTCGACGGCGCGTTCGGGCCGCCGGGCGGTGACGTAGAGGGCGCCGAGGCGCGTCGACACCGGCCAGTTGATCTGATGTGGCCGATCGGTGCCGACAAATGGTCGGACGGACGCGAACTCCACGCCGCCACCTTCCGCCGGCGCCGAGTGATCACCCGCCCGGTCGAACCGGGTCGAGGCCAGTTGCAGTCGTCGCACGGGGGCCGGTCGGGGGTAGACTCGCAGCTCGTGCTGCGGCCAGGCCCAGGTGCGGCTGCTCACGAGTCGGTGCCGATCCCACAGTCGTATCTCGACCAGACCGACCGGGCGGCTGCCCCAGTGCCGAACCACGACGGTGGATGTCCAAGACAGTGCGTCCACGTTCGTCATCCGCATGGTCGAGGCCGGGGGTCGCCGGCGGGGGCTGCCGGGTGCGGAGTCCAGAGTCGCCTCGACCAGGTCCGCGGACCGGTTCAGTCGGACCGTGACCCGCACGTGGACCGGTTCGCCCTCGAAGCAGCGTTCCTGGTGCTCGACGGTGATCTCGGCGATGGACGGTCTGGCCCGCGCACTTCGGAGGAGGAGAAGGATGAGTGGTGCCGCCGCGACGCCGATCAGTGCGGGGTGGTCGAACCAGAACGCGGCGGCGATAGCGGCGCCGACCAGTACGATCGCGCGGCGGGCACCGGGTGTCGGTGTCCATTCGAGTGGGGTGATCATCGGGTCACCGGCGCAGTGGTGAACGGTTCTGAGGACCCGGCGTTGTCGCCCGCTCGGCTTGCTCGGACCGCTGGCACCGGGACCGTTCGGAGGATCTCGCGGACGATGTCGTTGCCGGTGATCCGCCGGACCCACAGCTCCGGCTTCAGGCTCAGCCGATGGGCGAGCGTCGGTTCGGCCTCGATCTTCACGTCGTCACCGGTGACGAAGTCACGGCCGGCCACGACGGCTCGGGCGCGCGCCAGTTGTAAAAGGGTCAGCCCGGCTCGCGGGCTGGCGCCGACCATCACCATCGCGTGTTGCCTGGTTGCCTGCACCAGTCGCATCACGTAGTCCACGACGTCGTGGTCGACGTACACCTCCTCAACTGCTTCGCGCATCGCCAGCACGGCGAGACGTCCACCACCGGGTTCAGTTCCACCTCGCTCTGGCGACGCGTCAGCCGGGCGCGCAACAGGTTGGTCTCCTCGGTCACCGGCAGATAGCCCAGGCTCAGCCGGACGGCGAACCGGTCCAGCTGAGCCTCGGGCAGCGGATAGGTGCCTTCGAACTCCAACGGGTTCTGGGTGGCCAGCACCAGGAATGGCGGTGCGAGTCGGGTGGTGGTTCCGTCGACACTGACCTGGCCTTCCTGCATTGCTTCCAGCAGCGCGGCTTGGGTCTTGGGAGGCGTCCGGTTGATCTCGTCGGCAAGCAGGATGTGCGTGAAGATCGGTCCTGGCCGGAAGACGAACTCACGTGTTCGCGGGTCGTAGAGTGAGGATCCGGTGAGGTCGGACGGCAGCAGGTCGGGGGTGAACTGGACCCGGGTGTAGCGACAGCCGAGGGTGGTGGCGAGGCAGCGTGCCAGCTGGGTCTTGCCGAGCCCGGGCAGGTCCTCCAAGAGCACATGGCCGCCGGCCAGCACGGCGACCAGCAGCTGGTCGATCGCCCTCCGGCGTCCGACCACGGCTCGGTCGATCTCGTCGCCGATCGCCCGGCACAACGACGAGGCGTCAGCGGGTCGCATCGCCGATCTCCTGCTCGAGACGGACGGCCACGTCGATGGGTGCTGTGGCACGGGGAATGTCGGTGATGTCGAGGTCGTGGGCCAACTCGCCGAGCCACGGCTGCAGCATCCGGGTCGTGTAGGTGCTGCTGGTCTCGGCCCAGGAGAGCTTGTGGATGATCTCGTCGTACGTCGGGTAGCGGTTCGGCGGTGCGCTCCGCCCGCTCCGGTACGCCGGTGGCCCATCGGTGCTCCGTGTCGGCCATCGCCCGACGACGACGCCGGTGGCGATCAGCACGACAACGGCCACCGCGATCCTCATCAGAGGCGACCCACCCAGGATGCCGCCGAGCGCAGCCCCGGCAGCGGCCAGCAGGCTGGCGAGGACGACCCGGCGGCGCCTCCGGTTTCGGGCGGTCATCAGCGAGGCTCCATTGCATCCCGCACCTGCCGCAGCATCGCGATGGCCTCGTCTCTGCTGATCTGCTCGAGCGGATGATCACTGAATCGGGCCTCGTCGCACAGCACGCACAGCTGTCGCCCGGCCTGTGACGCCAGGGGACCTGGGAATTGGGCTCGGCGGACGAGATCGGTCGGGGTCTCGCCCGGACGCCGGGGGATTCCTCGTTCAGCCAGCGCTCGTTCCATCTCCAGGTAGCACGCCAGCACCGCGTCCCGCGGATCGTTCGGAATGCCACCCGACAACGGGGTGATCGCACCCCGCTGCGATCCAGTTGTCGGTTGTCCGAAGACTTCTGTCGGACCCTGACGACTGGAGGTCCTGATCCGGTGGAGTCCCCAGAACGCGACGAGGACCAGGGCAACGACGCCGAGCACGAGCAGGAACGACCACAGGCTCGACTCGGCCGGCTGCCCGGGCCGAGCCTGCGGCGACGCCGGGACCACCCCGCCGGCGGTGGGACCGGTCGACCCGACGACTGGGACGGCGTCAGGTGGGACAGGGACTGTCGTGTCGGCGTGCCGGAGCCACCAGAGCACGGCGAGGGGAAGCGTGAGCAGGCAGAGTGCGGCGACCGCCCAGACCGGTCCCTGCCACCACGGCAATGACGTCGGCGTGGCCACGTGCTGGGGCGACTCCGGGTCACCCTTGCGGTGAGCGAGCGCGAGTCGTAGCCCGCCGAGGAGAACGAGACCGACCAAGATGCCGCCGACCAGCATCGAGGACACCGACAGTCGCTCGACCATGCGGCCGATCCATCTCGACGCCGACCAGGGCAGCTGAGTGGAGCCGCGCATGGCGATCGCAGCCAGGGTGACGACCGCGAGCAGGCCTGCGCCGAGAGCGGCCAGCGGACGTCGGCTGAGCGATACCACAATCGTGTGCCCGGGGATCGTGTGGTGCTTGGCCGTGTCGGTCATGGTCCCCTGTCGCTGGAGAGCGCGGGACAGGAGTCATCAGCGGGCGCGATTTGCGGTCGAGTGGCGGCCGAGGCGAACTCCATCGCCGTTTCGAAGCCTACTCCGGATGGTTGTTGTCGGACAGCGTCTCAGCGGCCGACCGTGGCGGCCGGCCGGGGCCGGATCCGATCCGGCGGCAGCCCCCAGAGGTCGACCTCGTGGCTGGCCGCCACTTCGAGCAGCCTGTTGTACTTGGCGACCCGTTCGCCGCGGGCAGGGGCGCCGGCCTTGATCTGGCCGCAACCGCAGCCGACGGCCAGGTCGGCGATGAACGGATCGGTGGTCTCCCCGGACCGGTGCGACACCATCGCACCCCAGCGGGCGGCGGTGCAGGCCGTCACCGTGTCGACGGCCTGGGTGACCGTACCGATCTGGTTGAGCTTGATCACACACGCGTTGGCGCTGCGTCGCTCGATGCCACGCCGGATCAGGGCCGGGTTGGTGACGAAGAGGTCGTCGCCGACGATCTGGATGCGATGGCCGAGCCGGCGCTGTAGCAGTGCCCAGCCGTCCCAGTCGTCCTCAGCCAGGCCGTCCTCGATGCTCCAGATCGGAAACCGGTCGACCAGGGTCTCCAGATAGTTGATCATGCCGTTGCTGCTCAGCCGGTCAGCCCCCATCGCGTACTCGGTGCCGCGGCGCAACCGGGTCGCCGCAACGTCCAGCGCGATCGCGACGCCCGTCGGGCCAGGCTCGTAGCCCGCGTCGACAACAGCCTCGACGATCAGCTGCAAAGCCATCGGCGGGTCGGCGACGCCGGGCATGAAGCCGCCTTCGTCGCCGAGTCCGACCGGAAGATCGGCCGCGAGCAGCCGTCTTTGTAGGCGTTGATAGATCTCGGCGCCGGCACGGATCGCATCGGCGAGCGACGGTGCTCCCACCGGGGCGATCATGAAGTCCTGGAATGGTGGGCCGTCGGCACGCCGGCCGCCGTTGATCACGTTGAAGTGCGGCACCGGCAGCCGCGGCGGCACCGCGACATCACCGGGGTGCCGGTGGTCGGAACCAGCCGCGCTGGTCAGGTCGTTGATCAACTTCCAGACTGGTTCGGCTCGGACCGAGGCGATTGCGCGACAGGCCGCGACCGACACTCCTACGGCAACGTTGCCGCCGAGTTGGGCGAGTCGGGCCGTCCCGTCCAGGTCGCGCAGCCGCTGGTCCAGCACGGCCTGGTCTTGTGGTCGGCTCAGACGCAGGCCAGCCAGTTCGGCCGTCAGTCTCCGGCCCGCCTGGGCGGCCAGTTCGGCGACCCCGCGACCCTCGAACCGGCCGTGGTCCTGGTCGCGGCGTTCGAGCACCTCGGCCGAGCCAGTGGACGCCCCCGACGGCACACCGGCTGAGCTCCGGGTGCCTTCGTCGAGGATCAGCTCGACCTGAAGCGTCGGTTGGGCGCGCGAGTCCAGGATCTCCAGCAGGCGGATCGATTCGATCTCCGCGCTCATCACGATCTCCACGAACGCCGGTGGATGGGTGACTTCGACCATGGCATGGCTGGCTCCTCCGACTTGTCGGCGCTCAGGAGTCATCAGCCGATGCAGTTCGCAGGTCTTCGGAAAGGACGACCGACAGGTGGACACCATCACCTTCTTCAACGATATCAGGTTCGCCGACCGAGCCGGAGAGGAATGCCCTCGACAGGCTCAGGGCACGTCGTTGGCGGCTCGGGGGCACGTCGTTGGCGGCTCGGGGGCACGTCGTTGGCGGCTCGCGGCCCATCGTTGCGGCTCGGGGCACAGTCGTTGGCTCAGGGCCCATGCTGACCAGCGTCAGTGCACCGGCTTGGACTCGTCGACGACGGACTGGACGCCGGGATCCTGAATGTCGGCGAAGTAGTCGGACTCCACCGTGATGTCGGTGCCGTTGCTGACGTGCAGGGCTTTGAGCACCGGCGTGAGCACGACGAGGACGGCGATGTTCACGGCCAGCGCGGTCAGCCCGATATAGCCAGCCTTGCCGATGAGCGGCACCATCGACAGTGAGTTGGCGAACGGACGGGTCGTGCAGGCGGTGCAGAAGCCGTACGCACTGACGGTGCCATAGATCATCCCGGCTGCCCAGCCGGCGAGCAACGCCCAGCGGTGGAACCACCTGGTGAACAGGCCGAACACGATCGAGGGGAGCGTCTGCAGGATCCACACCCCGCCGAGAAGCTGGAAGTTCAGCGCGTTCTGCCGGTCCAGGAACAGCACGAACAGCAGCGCGCCGAACTTGGTGATCAGCGAGACGATCTTGGAGATTCGCGCCTCCTGGGCATCGGTCGCCGCCGGCTTCAGATACGCCTTGTAGACGTTCCGGGTGAACAGGTTGGCCGCGGCGATCGACATGATCGCGGCCGGCACCAGCGCACCGATCGCGATGGCCCCGAACGCGACTCCGGTGAACCAGCCCGGGAAGTGATCCTCGAACAGCTGGGGGATGACCAGCTGCGGATTCACCTTGCCGTCCAGGCCGATCGGCTTCGTACCGGCCTTGATCGCCACGTAGCCGAGCAGGGCGAGCAGCCCGAGCAGCAGTGAGTACGCGGGCAGGAACACGGCGTTGCGCCGTCCCGTCTTGCGGTCCTTCGACGACAGCGTGGCGGTGACACAGTGCGGGTACATGAACAGCGCCAGCGCAGAGCCGAGCGCCAGCGCAGAGCCGAGCGCCAGCGACGCGTACGCCCAGTGTGCGGCCGCGCCCGGGATGAAGGTGCCCGTCGGCACCGCCGGGTTGGCGGCCGACGGCGCGGCCATCTTGGTCTCGGCGGCGTCGAAGATGCCGGACCAGCCGCCGAGCTTCAGCGGTAGGTAGATCACCGCGACCGCGATCACCAGATAGATCAGCCCGTCCTTGACGAACGCGATCATGGCCGGCGCCCGCAGCCCCGATGAGTAGGTGTATGCCGCCAGCACGGCGAAGGCGATCAGCAGCGGCAGGTCCTTGGCCAGCATGCTGTTACCGCCGATTCCGACGACCTCCAGCACCGCCTGGATGCCGACCAGTTGCAGTGCGATGTACGGCATCGTGGCGAGGATGCCGGTCAGGGCAACCGCCAGGCTGAGGCTCTTGGACCCGTACCTGCCTTGGACGATGTCGGCGGTCGTGACATAGCCGTGCCGGTGAGCCACCGACCACATCCGGCCCAGGAAGAAGAAGATGATCGGGTACAGCACGATCGTGTAGGGCACGGCGAAGAAGCCGGACACTGCGCCCGTAGCCCACATGGCCGCCGGCACGGCGATGAACGTGTAAGCGGTGTAGAGGTCGCCGCCGAGCAGGAACCAGGTGACGACGGTGCCGAAACTCTTCCCACCGAGTCCCCACTCGTTGAGGGAATGCAGATCCGTCGGCCGCCGCCAACGGGCGGCCATGAAGCCGATAACGGTGACCGCGGCGAACAACAGGACCAGCACGATCAAGGCGGGCCAATCGATCCCGGTCATCGGTGCTCCTCCGTCGCGCGGGGATCGGATCCGCCCGCCGGTGTGTCGGAAGGATGCTCACGGCGGTACCGTTCGCGTTCTCGCTTCAGCAGCAGGAAGGCCACCCCGCACAGCCCAGCGGCGATGAAGACCCACAACAGCTGGTACCAGTAGAAGAACGGGAACCCGAAGAGTCGTGGTTCGTCGAAGGCATATGTCGATACCAGCAGCGGGGTGACGATGGCGATCAGCAAGATCACCGTGACTGCGACCTTGGTGGGGGACAATCGCCAGCGAGGATCGCCTCGCTCGGCACCGGACCGGGTGGAACGGCCTGCAGTACTCAACGGACCTCCAGGAGATGACTCGGGTGGCGTCGTCTGGGTAGGAGGGTCCGGACCGATGTGCGGCTGGTCGGGGAGAACCTGAACGGCGCATCTGTTTGGTTAGCTCGGCACGCTACTGCAATGTGACCGCGATGGCGAGAGTCCGCCGATGCGTGTGTCGGATCGGTCTCCTTCTCCGCATAGGGTTCTGCCCATGCCGTCCATGTCGGAGATCGTTTCGGAGCACGCGGAGCTCTCCGACGTCGAGTACGCCTGGCTGAAGTTGCTCGTCGCCGACTGGCAGTTGCTGGCCGACTTGTCCTTCTCCGACCTCGTGCTGTGGGTTCCCGATCACGACGAGAATGTCTATTGGGCCGCCGCCCAGATCCGGCCCACCACCGGACCGACCTCCCTGGTGGACGACGTCGTCGGTGATCCGATTGCCTACGCCCCCGAACATCTGGTGTCGGAGGCCTTTCTCAGCGGGAAGATCACCCAGACCAGCCAGGGAAAGCTGCAGGCCGGCATCCCGGTCGCGGTGCACGCCATCCCGGTGCCCTTCCGTGGACGGGTGATCGGCGTGCTCGAACAGCACACCAGTCAGCTCGGCGCCCGGATGCCCAGCACCTTGGAGAAGGGATACCTGGAGACGGCAGCGCTGCTGGCGGGCATGGTCACCGCTGGGCAGTTCCCGGTGCCGGGTGACGCCTCGAACCAGATGCTCGGCCCGCGGGTCGGAGACGGCTTCATCCGGTTGGACGCAGATGGCGATGTCGTCTACGCGAGCCCGAACGCTCTGAGCGCCTACCGGCGGATCGGTCTGATCGGCGATCTTGTCGAGGAGCACCTCGCCTCTTTGTCGGCCGGGCTGATGCCGCTCTCGGCGAGTCCGGTCGACGACTCGGTGAGATCGGCTTTGTCCGGCCGCGACATCCGCCGCGCCGAGTTGGTCTCCGGCGACGCGCACATGCTGCTGCGGACCCTGCCGCTCCGCGTCAACGACGAGCGTGTCGGGGCCATCGTCTTGTGCAGAGACGTGTCCGACTTGCGGATCCTGGAACGCGAGCTGGTATCGAAGGACGCCACGATCCGCGAGATCCATCACCGGGTGAAGAACAACCTGCAGACGGTGGCCGCCCTGTTGCGGATGCAGGCCCGCCGGATCGACTCCGACGAGGCGAAGCTCGCGCTCACCGACGCGATGTCGCGGGTGGCGTCGATCGCCATCGTGCACGAGACCCTCTCCCAGGCGTTCGACGAGGTCGTGGAGTTCGACAGGGTGGTCGACGGCCTGCTGAAGATGGTGGGCGACGTCGCGACGACTTCGGCGCACTCGGTCACCGTCCGGATCGGGTCCTTCGGCGAGGTGTCGGCGGACGTCGCGACCGGTCTGTCAATGGTCTTGACCGAGCTGTGCCAGAACGCGATCGAGCACGGCCTGGCCGATCGTCCGGGAAAGGTTCAGGTGATTCCGACGGCTCTCGGCGACAGCCTCCGAGTCGAGATCGTCGACGACGGCGTGGGTCTGCCCGAGGACTTCGATCCCGCCAAGAGCCGGAGCCTGGGCCTTTCGATCGTTCGAACGCTGGTCGCCGAGAGGGAGGGGACGTTCGCCATCGGGCCCAACCCCGACGGTCAGGGCACGCGCGCGGTCGTCCAGATATCGCTCGGCCGCCCGCAGCGCCGCTGATTCAGGGGCCCCCCGGGATGTGCCCTGAGCTTGTCGAGGGGTCGGGTGCACCGGATGTGTCTTGAGCTTGTCGAGGGGTCGGGTGCACCGGATGTGTCTTGAGCTTGTCGAGGGGTCGGGCGCACCGGATGTGTCTT
>JBBSQJ010000125.1:0-12632 GCA_038257965.1 Propionibacteriales bacterium | reverse complement strand
CGGCTTCGACGACGAAATAGATCGCTTCCGAGGTCGACACGTGGCCGATCCGTTCAGCCAGGGTGCCGCCGTCGACGTAGTCCATCACGAAGTATGGACGATCGGCGCGTGGATCCGAGCCGGCACTATCCGCGTCCGCGCCGCTGGAGTCGGGACCCAGCGGTGCCGGACCGACGAGCAGTGCCGGATCGATCGGATCCACGCCGACATCATGGACCCGTACCACTCGTGGACTCCGGATCTGGCGGAGCAGTCGGGCCTCGGTCAAGAACCGTTCCCGGACATCAGCATCGACCGACCAGTTGTCGGCCAGCACCTTGATGGCGACAACCGTGTCCAGTCGCGGGTCGTAGCCCTTCCAGACGGTGGCGAAGGCGCCGGATCCCAGGATCCGGTCCAGTCGGTAGCGCCCGAGCTGCCTCACCGGAGCCATTGTGTCGCGCATCGAATCAGCCCGGATCCTTGACCCGAGACAACGCAGCCACAGCCAGGGTCTGCATCAGGTCGGCGTCTGCGACTCGATCCACCTGGGCGTCGGTCAGTTCCAAGACGCCGAAGTTCTTGCCGTTGCGGAAGACAGCCACCCCGCCGTAGGCCGTGCCATGGGCATCGGAGCTGAGATAGATCAACGCCCTGCCGCCGTGTTGTCTCAGTGCGGTCGGCGTGCCCAGTTGTAGAGATCGGCCGTGTCGTCGGTAGCGACAGCCGGTCAGTCGATCGGCCAGTTGGGCGACGTGTTGGGTAGCCGTCGTGGTCGTCACCGCGCGCGACACCGACTCCGTCAACGCGGTGGTCGTGACGGCTCCGCGCCAGTTGCCGTCGGCGTACGCGCCGTTGGCGGCCTTGCCAAAGGTCAGGTCCTGCATGGTCTCGGTACCGGTGCAGCCGGTCAGCGGCTGGGCGCCGGTGCTGCTGGTGGGTCCGGCCGACAGCAGCAGCCCGGTCTGATAGAAGTCGTCGGTCTGGATCAGCCGGCTGGAACCGAACGGCACGGGCGGCACCTCATCACTGAGGGAGGACGACGGGCCACTCTGCGGCGCGCGCGAGTCCGAAGCATGGGTCGACGGGACTGGTGTGGTCGACGGGACTGGTGTGGTCGGCGAGGCTGCTGTGGTCGGCGGGGCTCCAGCCGACCGGATGGCGGGGATGGCCGTGCCAGCGCTCGTACGCGGCGAATCCGGACTTGCCACGAAACCGTGCTGCCCCCGATGCAGCATGACCCCGGTCGCGGCTCCGGCGAGCAGAGCGCCACACACCACGACTACGGCGCTTCGCATCCTCATGCCCACCCCCGGGGAATCGCTCGGCCCGACTCACCCAAACTGACGCTCCGAGGCGGGATACGGTTGGACACGCGAATTCGGTCGGTCGGTGCACAAGCCTACTGATGCCCAGCTCAGCGGCCACGTCGTCGGTTCTGAGCTGGCCGGGAGAACATGCCGGCCGGGCGCAGGGCGTTCACCGGTCGTTCCGCCTCGAGGCGAGACGGTTGACACCCGTGCCCCGAAGAACAGCCGAGAGGAGCGGATCATCGTGCAGGACGAGACCGAGCTGGACGATCTGGTGCGGGCAGCCCAGACCGGTGACCGACAGGCCATGGACGAGATTCTGGTCCGGATCCGACCCCTCGTGATGCGGCGTTGCGCCCGAATTCTGCCGCACCAGATGGATGCCGAGGAGGCAGCACAGGACGCACTGTTGTCCATCAGCACCAAGCTCGACAGCTTTTCCGGGCGTGGCTCCTTCCTGGGTTGGGTGACTGTCGTCACCTCCAACAGCGCGCGATCCACCTATCGGTCGTTGCGGCGGCGGGCCGAGACCAGCGGTGCCGTCGCCGTCCCCGAGACCGCCGACCCTCGTACGACCAGCGTCATCGCCGGCACTCGACTGGATCTGCTGGATTGCCTGAACGAGCTCGAACGCCGCCATCCAGCCCTCGTCGAGGCGTTCGTACTGCGCGATCTCGGTTCGTTGCCCTACGACGAGATCGCGGAGATCACGGAGGTGCCACTCGGGACGGTGAAGGACCGGATTCACCAGGCGCGGAAGTTCATCCGCGAACGGCTGCGGTAACTGCCGGCCCTCGACCATCCGTTCGAGACGGGTGAGCCTCACCAGCTTCCACCCAACAAAACCGGGCCGGAAGGCATCTCTGTTGATGAGGACGGCGCAACCGGCGCCGCACATCCCGAGGGGGTAATCCAATGTCTACCATGTCGAGCAGGCACCGGAAGTTCACTGCCGCATCCGGCCTCGCCGCCGGACTGGTGTTCGCTGCAGTCGGACTGCAGCCGACTCTTGCGCAGGCCGACAGCACACACACCAACCCGACGCACACCATGACCTCGACCGCGCTGCTCCAGTTCGACGACATCCAAGCTGCCGGAGTGGGTGTGGACTCGGCCCAGATCGACAGCAGGGGTGATCAACTGCTGGGCGACGCCGGCCGGTTCGACGAGGGTTGTCTGGGCGAGAAGACCATGCGCAACATCACGGGCTCCAAGGCCTATCCGGCCCCGGGCGACGCCGAGGCGTACTTCGACGCCACCTGGATCAGTTCCCAGGACAAGGACGTCTGGCTCAGTGAGTCGATTGCGCAGGGAAAGAACGCCACGGCCACCACCCGTTACGTCAATACCCTGAACAGCGAGATCCGCTCGGTGCGCAGCTGCCAGGAAGATCCGGAGCAGGGCAACTACTACGGCAAGGCGCTCACCGTACGCACCGGCACCGCAAGCGTCACTTACTACCTGGACTACACCAGCGACGGCGGCACCGACGGTGGCGGCGTTGCGGTGATCCGCGATGGCAACCGGTTCGGCTACGTCGATCTGATGTCGGCAGGAGGCAAGCCTGGCCAGACGCTGAAGGAGTTGGCGATCCGCGCGGCCCGCGATCTCCGCTGATCACCAAGCGCGGTAGGTCGACCTCGGTGTCCAATTCGACGTCGAGTCGATCGGTTCTCGCGAGCACCCGACTCCGCCGGGTGGGACCGTCTCGAGCCGAGACTGGCCATGCACCGTGGATGCGGCCCGGCTAACGTGACGCTCATGTCGTTGGTCGAGACGTCTTGGCGCCGCAGGCTGCAAGAAGGTCTGCATGCGTCCGTGCGAGGCAACGCCCAGGCGTTCGGTTTCTCGATCACCGTGACGGTCACCTTCGGCGTCGTCTCGCAACTCGGGCCGCCCGCACGCGTGATCGACCTTTTCCTGTTCGCCCTGTCCGGAGTTGCCGCGTTCTCGTTGCTCAATGTTCTCGTGGTCCACCAGATGGACGGTAAGCATCGAGACAGGACTGGAGAGCGGGCGACCTTGATCGGGACGGCAACCGACTTCGTCGCGGTCGGTGCCGCGGTGGGAGCGGCGATCGGGTTGGCTACGGTTCTGCGCAACGGCTGGATCTGGCTTCTGGCCCCGTTCGTCGCGGGTGTGGTCTACGTTCTCGTCCAGGCGGTCGAGCTGGCAGTGGGTCGCGAGGAGACCGACCACGGCAACGACCCCGAACCTGACGACGGATAACCCCTTTCCCACCATCCTCCGCCCGATGGCCTGAGCCGGACCTGCGCACTCCTCCGGGCACAGCTGTGAAGTACCACCGCAGACGGGCTTGCGCGTCGCACAGACTCTTCTCAGCTGCGCTGCGCCAGTCTTGTCGGAGCTGGTCCGCGGTGGCCGGCCCGTTCCAATCGAAGGAGATCTCTCGTGACCGACGCCCACGCAGACCGCCACGTGAGGGCACACGGTCCCGGACTGCTCGCGTGACACGAGGTGGCAGAGGTGACGACCCTCGGCCGTTTAGCATGTCGGCGGTGACCAACAGAGCTGACTGCCTCGCCTGTCATCGTGTCGACGGTCGGCTGCTTCGAAGGCTGGCGACCGAGGAGAAGAGTGGCTGCGCGTTTGTCTTCTAGGGTCCGGCGGCGGCTGCGGCGAATCCGCGCTCACCTCGGGCGGTCCCGGCGTCGGCTGCGAGTCGCAGCCGAGGATGCCCGGGATGTGGCCCGGACAGCTCGTGTCACGGCCGAGGTGGACCGCGAGCTGGCAACGATGGTCGCGACCTATCTGCCCGACACATCCGCCAGGATCGCCGTACTGTCCGTTCAACAGCCGGCCCGCGCCACGGCGCGGATCCGTCAGGACCATCCAGCGGCCACCGTGCACCGGATCCATGCCGACAAGTCGCTGGCCCATGTCGAACTGACCAGGTACGGGCCGTTCGACCTGATCGTCGACGATCGTCCCACCGACGGTGGCGTCCGGTTCCTGGCCGCGTTCTACCAGCTCCGCCCGGCCGGGACGATGATCATCCGCACGACCCATCCCGCGATCGGGCCGTTGGCCCCGGCCCAACAGGTGTCTGAGCTGCTCACGGCCGCGCTGACCTCGCGCGACGCAGACGAACCACCGGTCCGCCGCGGCCCACTCCGACCCAACGACATCCGCACCCTGGGCGAGACGCTGGACACGGTGACGGTGAACGAGCCCTACCTCGTCGTCGTCCGCGGCTCAGCCGGACCCAGACCGGTGCTGGCCAAACTCCGCGAGCCCGAGATGAACGCGTACCTGTCGCTGACCCCCACCGGGCCGGACCGGGTGCTGGACACCATCCCCGCCAAACCCTTCACCTCCCGGTGCGTCTTCCGTGAGAACAGCGAGGTCAGGCGGCCGAACTTCCCGACCGAGTACGAGACGATCGACATCTCCCTTCGGCTCTACCACGACGTCGTGGTCAGCCCCGGCCAACTGGTCAGCAAGGACCGGTTCCTGACCCCGGACAGCTTCCGGCACAACCAGTGGCCCCGACTGGGCCACCGCTACCTCGACGACGTCGCACCCCGCTTCGCCCGACTCCGGCACGACACCGACGACCTGGACCACCTCGAGGGCACCTACTTTCACCTGGACAACGAGATCCGCGGACACTACGGGCACCTGATGACCGAGCAGTTGTCCAAGTTCTGGGCCTGGCCGCGGGCCAAGGCCATCGACCCATCAGCGAAAGCCCTGGTCGCCATCAACAAGGGACGCGAGCTGCGCGACTGGGAACTGGACATCTACGCGGCCGGCGGGATCGCACCCTCCGACGTCGTCATGATCAGAGAACCGGTGCGGGTTGAACGGCTCATCGCCGGAACACCGCTGCTGTCCAACCCGCAATACGTCCACCCCGAGATCGCCGACACCTGGCGACTGGTCGGCGACACCCTGGCCGCCCAAGCCAGCGACACCGACCTGCCGACCCGATTCTTCTGCGCCCGACGGATCGCCAAGCGAGAATGCCACAACGCCGCCGAGGTCGAGCAGATCTTCTCCGACCGCGGTTTCGCGATCGTCTACCCCGAGGACTACTCCCTCGGTGACCAGGTCAGGCTCTTCCGCGGCGCGAGCGTCATCGCCGGCTGGATGGGCAGTGGAATGTTCAACCTCTGCTTCGCCGACGACCCCAAACGCGTTGTCCTGATCGGCTCCACCGCCTACACCGCACGCAACGAATATCTCATCGCCGCCCTCCTCGGTCACCAGATCGACTCCATCGCCTGCACCCCCGACGACCCCACCTCCTACCAGTCGACCTTCTGGTTCGACCACGACCGAGAAGGCCGCTACCTGCAAGAAGTCCTCGACTCACTCCCCCACTGACCTGGGGACACGGTGCGCATCTCATCGACGCCCGGACCGGACAGCCAGCGCAGGGCATGTCCTGCGACATCAGCCCTTCATGCCGCTCAGCGAGATGCCCTGGACGAACCGGCGCTGGAAGAAGATGAAGACCAAGACCATCGGAATGGTGGCCAACACCGAGCCTGCCATCAACACGTCCCACTGGGTGCGGTTCTGGACCACGAACAGAGCCAGACCGAGAGGCATCGTGTATCTCTCGGGGCTGCTGACGATGATCAAGGGCCAGAAGAAGTCCTCCCAGGCCGCCATGAAGGTGAAGATGCCGGTGGCCGCCAGCGCGGGACCGCACAGCGGCAGCACCACCCGGAAATAGATCTTGAACTCCGAGGCACCGTCGATCCGTGCGGCGTCGAGCAGCTCGTCCGGACTGGAGGTCATGTACTGGCGCAGCAGGAAGATGCCGAATGCGCTCACCGCGCCCGGCAGGATGAGACCGTAGTAGGAGTCCAGCCAACCTGATCCGCCCTGACCGAAGATGTCGTTGCCGCCGAACAGCGGGACGTGCTTTATCACGAGGTAGTTCGGGATCAGCGTGACCTGGCCCGGCACCATCATGGTGGCCAGGAACACCAGGAAGATCGCGTTCCGGCCGGGGAACTCACGCTTGGCGAACACGTACGCCGCCAAGCTGTTGAAGAACAGCTGCAGCACCGTCACCGAGCCCGCGACGAAGGCGCTGTTGAGGAACCACCGCCAGGCCTGCGACGCCCCCTCGGCCTCCGCATGCCCCAGACCGAGAAAGGTCCGGTAGCCGTTCAGCGTGGGGTGCTTCGGGATCCACTGCGGCGGATACGAGAAGATGTCACCCATCGGTTGGAACGAGGCGCTGACCAGCCAGCCCAGCGGGGCGAGGAACAGCATGCAGCCCGGAATCAAGATCAGGTAAGCGAGCCACGTCGGGCCGCGGCGCCGGCGTCGGCGAGGGTTGGTGACGTCGGACCGGGGAATCTCGGTGACCGGAGTCGGCGCGGCGTCCGCGGTCATCACTCCCCCCTCCGATAGATCTGCAGCTCGATGACGGTGAAGACGAGCAGCATCGCGAACAGCGCGAACGCCAACGTGCTGGCGTAGCCGAACTCGTAGAACTTGAAGGCCGATTGATAGATGTAGTACACGACGGTGGTGGTGCGTTCGACCGGTCCTCCACTGGTCATCACGAAGATCTGGGTGAAGACCTGGAACGAGCCGATGATCCCGATCACCAACAAGAACAAGGTGGTCGGACGCAGCATGGGCACGGTGATGAAGCGGAGTTGGGCCCACCGGCCGGCACCGTCCACCCGGGCCGCTTCGTACAGCTCCTCCGGAACGGCCTGCAGCGCCGCCAGGTAGATGACCATGCTGAACGAGATACTCGCCCAGACGCTCATCATGATCACCGAGGGCATAGCCAGGTTCCGGTCCGACAGGAAGCGCAGCGGGTTCGCGATCAGGTGCAATTGCATCAGGTAGTAGTTGAACAGTCCGAAATCACCGTTGTAGAGCCACTTCCAGATGATCGCGACCACGACGAACGGCGTCACGAAGGGCAGGAAGTAGAGGGTTCGCAGCACGCCGCGGCCGCGCAGGGGCAGGTTGAGCAGCAGGGCCACGGCCAAACCGAGCAACATGCTCAACGGGACCGACACGCCGGTGAAGTAGAAGGTGTTGACCACCGCGCGCAAGAAGCTCTGGTCGTCAAGCACGTCGCGATAGTTCTGCAGCCCGACAAAGGGCCGATCAGGCTCGATGATGTTCCAGTCGTGGAAGGTCAGGTAGAAGCTGAAGACCAGCGCGAACAAGGTGAACACCGTGAACAGCAGGAGCGGGACGGAGAGAAACACATAAGCGTCCCAACTCCTGCGCATCCGATACCACAAGCTGCGGTGCCGCGCCGCGCTCGCCGGAGACCCTTCGCCGGAGACCGCACGCGGGCTCGTGCGGGTGCTCATCCGGTGATGGCTTCCACCCGTCCCACGCCGGGTGCCGACGGGCTCATCGCAGATACCGCTGAGCGAAGGTGGCCGTATTGTCGAGAGCCTCATCGGCGGTCTGATCGCCGAACATCGCCTTGCCGAGTTGCTTGTTGAGTTCCTCGGTGACCTTGGGCCAGTCCTTGTTGGCGATCTGGTAGTTGACCCCGCACTTCATCAGGTCGGCGAAGGTCTTCAGGACAGGCTTGTCCTTCAGCAGCTCGGGAGACTCCAGCAGGCTGATCCGCGGCGGCAGCAGAGTCCCCTCGGACTTGAAGGTCCAGTCGGCCATGTTGTCGGGCTGGGACAAGAACTCCAGCCACTTCCAGGTAGCGTCTTGCTGCTGGCCCTTGCCGAACATCACCAGGGCGTCGCCGGCGATCGTGGTCTTGCAACCGGCCTTGCCGTCCGGTAGCGGGGCGGTTGCCCACTTGCCGTCGATCTTGGGGAACTCGTCGCTCATCGTGCCGGCGAACCAGGCACCGGCCATGTACATCCCGACCTGCCCGTTGGCGAAGGCCACCCGCGCGTCATAGGAGTTGGAGTTGAGGTAGTCCGGCGGCGCGTACTTGACCAGGTCGATGTAGTAGCGACCCGCCTCCTTGCCGGCCTCGTTGTTGAACTCGACGGTCTTCTCGTCCTTCGACAGCAGGGCGCCGCCGTTCTGCCACAGCCAGGGATACCAGTAGTACTCCGCCTCGGGCGCGAAAACGGCGAAGCCGTACTGCTTCTTGGCCGGGTCGGTCAACTTCTGCGCATCGGCCTGGAACTCCTCCCACGTCTTCGGTGGCTCAGCGATCCCGGCGGCCTCGAACATGTCCTTGCGGTAGAACAGGCCGGTCGACTCGCCGTCGAACGGCAGACCGTACATCGAGCCGTTGTAGAGGGTGAAGTCCTTGAAGGCCGGAACATAGTCGTCCGCGGCGACGGTCTTGCTCCCGGCGATGTAGCCGTCGAGGTTGACCAGCGCCTTGCGCGAGGCGAAGGTCGAGACAGTGCCGGCGTCGACGTAGGCGGCATCGGGTGGGTTGCCGCCCGCGATCTGGGCGGTCAGCTTCGTCTCCAGCTCCTCGGCCGGCACATTTTGGAACTTGACGGTGATGTTGGGGTGTTCCTTGTGGAACTTCGCGTACAGCCGTTTCATGCCGTCCTGCTGGCCCACCCACGAAGCGAAGGTGATCGTCACCGGAGACGTGGGCTCGGCCGCCTCGGTGGCCGACGGGCCCGCACCCGGAGCGGTCGACGAGCCCGGCGTGCCGGAGCTGCCACCCCCACAGGCGGTCACGAGTGCCAGCAGCAGGCCACCGGCCAGGACCGGCAGCGTGCGACCTACGAACGAGTTCCTCATCGGACCGCCTCTCGGGAAGGACGCTGGAGTTGACCTCGAGCGCAAATCGATTGCGTGGTTGTGCGTGGAGCCTGCTACAGCACCTCCACCATGTCAAGGTGTGATGGTGGCCCCAGCTTTTTCGGGAGGAGGGCGATGAGAACCGATTACGACACGATCGTTCTGGGTGTCGGCGGCATGGGATCGGCCGCCGTCGACTCTCTGGCCGGCCGCGGCCAGCGCGTTCTCGGAGTGGAGCAGTTCCAGATCGCGCACGACCGCGGCGCCAGCCACGGACACACTCGGATCGTGCGGCAGGCCTACTTCGAGAGTCCTGCCTACATTCCGCTGCTGCGCCGGACCTACCAGCTGTGGGACGCCCTCCCGACCGAGTGCACCCTGCGTCGGGTCGGCTGTTTGATGATGGGCCGAACCGACTCTCCCGTCGTGGCCGGTGCCACTCGCAGTGCGCAGCAGTGGGGCATCGAGGTGCAGGCTATGACCGCCGCCGAGGTGACCGACAGGTTCCCGCAGTTTCGGCTCGGCACCGACGAGGTGGCCGTGTTCGAGCCCGATGCCGGTTATGTGCGACCGGAGGCGACCGTCGGCTATCTGGTCCGTCGGGCCATCGCGCGAGGTGCGACGGTGCTGACCGGCACGACCGTGACCGGCTGGGAGATCAGCGGAGCCGGGATGCGGGTCACCACGTCGGCCGGTGACTTCCGAGCCGATCGAGTGGTGCTCGCCGCCGGAGGATGGACACCGACGCTGGCCGCCGCCCTGGATCTGCCGATCCACGTCGAGCGGCGGGTGATGCACTTCCTGGAGCCACAGCAGCCACATGCGTTCGATCCGGATGTGATGCCCACCTTCATCTGGGACCTGGCCACCGATGACTCGATCTACGGATTCCCGCGCAACGCAGCGGAGGGGGTGAAGACCGGCTTTCACAACCGCGGCGGACCCGCGGACGTGGACCTTCCCCAACCTGAGGGCTCAGCGGCGGAGGTCGCCGAGATGGTGGACGTGCTCCGGCACCGGATGCCCGCGGTGGTCGGACGACACGTGCGCAGCGTCGGCTGCACGTACTCGTTGACGCCGGACCACGACTTCGTCCTCGGAGCCGCTCCAGGCTTCGACGGCCGCGTCGTGGTCGCCGCCGGCTTCTCCGGGCACGGCTTCAAGTTCGTCCCGGTGGTCGGAGAGGTGATCGCCGACCTGATCATCCGGGGTGAGACGCCGTACGACCTCGGCTTCTTGTCCCCCACCCGGTTCTCGACGCCGATGCATTGAGAGCCCGTCCAGCCGGCCCGACGAAGGATCAGTGACCGCTCAGCGGGATGCGACGGAAGCGCTCGGCGTACCGGACGCCGATGCGTTGACCGGCCTCGCTCATCGGCGGAGCCACTCGGCGCTGGAACAGCCACCCACGGTTGCCACCCGCCTCACCGTTCTGGCTCCCCATACACCAGATCGCGTCCATTTTCTGCTCCACCACA
The DNA here is from genome assembly GCA_038257965.1 of Propionibacteriales bacterium. Taxonomy (GTDB): domain Bacteria; phylum Actinomycetota; class Actinomycetes; order Propionibacteriales; family Propionibacteriaceae; genus Microlunatus. The sequence goes on along the minus strand of JBBSQJ010000125.1, from coordinate 2,173 downwards.
CCGGTCACGTCCACATACAGGTCCGCGTCCGTCACAGCTGGGACCCAGATCTCGGTCACCGCATGCGCCGTGAGACCCTCATCGCGCAGTGCGGGATGGACACGCGGCATCAGCGCCTCGGGGTAGACCGCCTGCAGCGTCGCCTCGCCGGTTGCGAGGTGGTCTCCGTGGCACCAGTCGATCGGGGTATCCATGGCCCGAACAGGCATCCAGGTGAGGACCAGGTCGGGGCGGAAGCGACGGATCTGCCGGACGAGGTCGCGCTTGAGGTCCACCGTCACCGAGAGCTCGTCGTCGCGGCGACCGAGGAACACCACCTCGCCCACTCCGAGGACATCGGCAGCCGCTCGTTGTTCGCCGGCCCGGACCGCAGCCAGTTCGGCAGCCGAGACGTTCAGGTCGATGCCGCCGTTCGAACCGTCCGTGGTCACCACGTAAGCGACGTCGGCGCCGACGGCCACCAACCGCGCGACCGTCCCGCCGAACATCCACTCGGCGTCGTCGCAGTGCGCAACGACCACCAGCACGCGTCGAGCTTCGTCGAGGAGCACGTGCGCCTTTCCAGACGGAGGAGGTCGCCGATCATCCTCGCGCCGCACGAGCTCGGACGTCAATCGATATGCACCTGCTAGCCTCCCGCCAGCCGGACTGGCCGATCACCGGCGGAAGGAAGAGCGCGATGGTCCAGACACGACCCACCGTGCGAGCGGCCGAGAGCCGGGCCACGATCGCCGATGTCGCCCGGGTCTCCGGGGTGAGCACCACCACCGTGTCGCACGTGCTCACCGGCAAACGACCAGTCGCCCAGAGCACCCGCGACCGGGTGCTGAAAGCGGTCCGCAAGCTGGATTACCGACCGAACCACGTCGCGCAGACCCTGCGCGTCGGTAGCTCCCGCATGGTCGCCGTGGTCCTGCCGGACATCACCAACCCCTTCTACAGCCAACTGACCCGCGGACTGGCCGACTCGCTCGGCTCGACCTACGGGAGCTACGTGTGCAGCACCGACGGCTCGGCCGCCCGAGAGCGGTCCTTCCTCGACGACGCGGTCGCCCGTGGCATGGACGGCATCGTGATCTCCTCGATCGACCTGGACGCGGCGGACACCATCTCCGCCGCGCACATCGACATCCCGATCGTCTGCATCGGTGGCAGCGTGGATCGTCCCGACGTGGACTGGGTGCTGTCGGCGGACCGCGAGGGCTCGTTCGCGGCAGTGGAACACCTCATTGTTCGGGGAGCCGCCAAGGTGGCCATGATCGCCGGGCCTCGACCGGCCGCACCCGGCCGGATCGAGGGTTATCGCCTCGCATTGGCGGCGGGCTCCGGCCCAACACGACCGCTGGTGGTCGACGGGGACTTCACCCGAGCCGGCGGCCGCACGGCGATGATCAAGCTGATGAATGCCCGCCAGCGACCTGACGCGGTCTTCTGCGCCAACGATCTGACCGCGATCGGTGCGCTGGACGCCGCCCGCGAGCTGGGTCTGCGGGTGCCCGAAGACGTCGGACTGGTCGGGTTCGACGACATCGACGCTGCATCCCTGATCAGCCCGGCGCTGACGACCGTGGCCAACCCGGCGTACGAGAGCGGCTGGGCGGCGGGCGGGCTGCTGATGGACCGGCTGACCGGCCGGCACTCGGGGGCACGACGGACGACCGTGCTGCCGTGCCGGCTGGTGGTGCGCGAATCCAGCTGAGGAACTTTTGCCGTACCTCTTCCCAACGGTCCTCGATACCCGCTACGTTCGGTCGCCATGAACTGCAAATCGATTGGCACCGCGGATGCCGCCAGCGTCGAGCCTGTTGCGTCCGGCGAATCGCGGGCGGTGCGGGGATGACCGACCCGGTGTTGCCGCGTCGCCGTCTCCTCATCGGAGCCGCCGGTGTGGCGGCCTCGGGTCTGGCCGGAGTGGGCACCATCCCGAGCGCCCAGGCCGCACCGGGCGGGACCGGGACGTCGCATCGGCGTCCCGCACTGTGGGAGATCGCCCGCTGCAACGGGCTGGTCTTCGGATCGTCGACGGCGACCTGGCAGCTGTCCGACCCCGGGTACGCCCGGCTGTTCGACGCCCAAGCCGAGATCGTGTTCACCGAGGACGACCTGCTGTGGTACCGGGTCAAGCCGACCCCGGACTCGCCGCTGGACTTCAGCTACGGCGACCAGATCGTCG
>JBBSQJ010000124.1:0-12692 GCA_038257965.1 Propionibacteriales bacterium | reverse complement strand
CTCGAGCGCCAACTCGCGATGAGTCTCCCGGTGTTCTCCCGGCCTGGTGGGATGCCCGGCTCAGCCCGCGCGCATCTCCTCGAGCACGGCCTCCAGCTGGTCGAGCCCGAAGTCGAGGTCATCGCGCTCGATCACGAGCGGCGGCGCCAGTCGGATCGTCGAGCCGTGCGTGTCCTTGGCCAGCACGCCGGCCGCGGCAAGGCGTTCGCTCACCTCGCGCCCGCTCCCGCGCGCGGGATCGATGTCGATGCCGGCCCACAACCCTCGGCTCCGGAAGCCGAGGACGCCGTGTCCGACCATGGCCTGGAGCCGCTCGGTCATCTTCGCGCCGAGGTCGAGTGCTCGCTGCTGGTACTCCCCCGTCTCCAGCAGGCGCACGACCGCGCGGCCGACCGCACACGCGAGCGGGTTGCCGCCGAATGTGCTGCCGTGCTGGCCGGGACGGAGCACGCCGAGGATGTCGGAGTCGGCGAGCACGGCCGACACCGGAACGACACCCCCACCGAGCGCCTTGCCCAGCAGATAGACGTCTGCCTCCACCCCTTCGTGCTCACACGCCAGGGTCGTGCCGGTGCGGCCGAGTCCGGACTGGATCTCGTCGGCGATGAACAACACGTTGCGCTCGCGCGTGACGCGCCGGACCCCGGCCAGGTAACCGGCCGGCGGGATCAGCACGCCCGCCTCGCCCTGGATGGGTTCGAGCAGCACCGCAACCACGTCGTCGTCGATCGCCGCCTCGAGAGCGGCCAGGTCGCCGTACGGTACGGTCACGAAGCCCGGGGTGTAGGGGCCGTAGTGGTCGTGTGCGACCGGGTCGTCGGAGAAGCTGATGATGGTCGTGGTCCGGCCGTGGAAGTTGCCGGCGGCGACGATGATCTTGGCCCGGCCGTCTCGGACGCCCTTGACCTCGTATCCCCACTTGCGAGCCACCTTGATGCCGGACTCGACGGCTTCGGCCCCGGTGTTCATCGGCAGCATCATGTCCTTGCCGATAAGCGCGCACAGCTCGGACGCGAACGGGGCCAGCTGGTCGTGCAGGAACGCCCGCGAGGTGAGGGTCACGCGACCGAGCTGGGTCTGCGCCGCTGCCACCAGATCGGGATGACCGTGGCCGAAGTTCGCCGCTGAGTAGGCGGCGAGGAAGTCCAGAAACTCAGTGCCGTCGACGTCGGTCAGCACAGCACCCTCGCCGCGGGCGACGACCACCTCGAGTGGGTGATAGTTGTGCGCCAGGTGGTCGCCGGTCGGGTCAGCCGCGGTGCTCGGGTGGAGGTCGGTCATGAGGGACATTGTTCAGGGTTCCTTTCGTTGGTGCTGCCCTTCGACAAGCTCAGGGCACATACCCGGCCCTTCGACAAGCTAGGGCACATCGGAGCGGTGTGCGCTTCGACCCTTCGGCCCTTCGACACGCTCAGGGCACAGAGGAGCCGGCCGGAGTTCTTGGGTGCAGCACTTGACGCTGCCGCCTCCCTTCCGGAGCTCACCGAGCTCGATCGGCACGACCAGGTAGCCGGCCGCGGTCAGGGCCTGCGCCAACTGGTCCGCGCCGGCGGGCAGGAAGACGTGATAGCCGTCGCTGACGGCGTTCAGGCCGAACGCGTACGCGTCCGCGGTGGTCGCGATGACCGCGTCCGGGAATCGTCGCTCCAGCTTCGCCCGACTGGCATCGCTGAAGGCCGGTGGGTAGTAGGCGATCTGGTCGGTGGCGTCGTCGAGCACCGCCAGCGCGACGTCGAGGTGGTAGAAGCGCGGGTCGATCAGCTCGAGGCTGATCACCTTGCGCCCGGTCAGCGCCGCGAGCTCGCGATGCGCGGCACGGGAGGTCCGGAAACCGTGCCCGGCCAAGATCACGCTGTCGAGCACGGCGAAGTCGCCCTCGGCCTCGTTGACGTCGACGGGTTGGACGAGTGCAGCACCGCCGTGAGCGGAGGCGTGCCAGGCAGCGTGGACTCCCGCCTCCGCCGCCCGTTCGCGGTTCGCGAACTGCGCCACCAACACCTTGCCGTCCACCATCGTCGCCCCATTGGCGGCGAAGACCGCGTCCGGTAGGTCCGGCGCGGCCGGCAGCAGTTCGACCGAGTGTCCCGCCGCACGGTAGGCCTTGACCAGCTCTTCCCACTGCGCAACGGCCAGCCCGCGGTCGACTGGGACACCTGCGTCCATCCAAGCGTTGATCTCGTACCGTACGTCGAAGTAGGTCGGCGGGCACATCAGATAGCGACGCGTCGTCGATCGCCGCAGCAACGCCCGTTCAGTGGTCACCCCCAGACTGGTCATGGGTCAACAGTAAGATCCGCGATACGCAAACAACGAACCCGATCGTACGAAGTTATGGAGCTTTCATTGCGTACTGACGAGATTGATCACATGATCATTGCGCGGCTACTCGAACACTCACGCGAAAGCTACGCCTCTATCGGCAGCATGGTCGGACTGTCCACCGCCGCCGTCAAGCGGAGGGTGGACCGACTGCGGGCCGAGGGTGCCATCCGCCGGTTCACCATCGACATCGAGCCGGCCGTGATGGGCTGGACGATCGAGGCTTTCGTCGAGATCTACTGCGAGGGCCGGGTGCCCCCGGACCGCATGCGCGAGATGGTGACCAGCGTCCCGGAAGTGGCCCGCGCCTACACCGTGACGGGCGAGGCCGACGGGATTCTGGTCGTCCGGGCCGAGGACGCCGCCCACTTCGAGAAGGTCCTCGGCGTCATCCGGAACTACCCCGGCGTCCGCCGCACCCGGAGCTCGCTCGTCCTCTCGCAGCTGTGATCTGGCTTAGAAATCAATCGCTGTCCACGCTCACGTGCCTGATCCGCTGAGGGGTTCAGTGGTGAGAGGTCAGGCGTCGGCGATGGCGTCGGCGCCAGCGGCGGCCTTCCTGTTCTCGCTCTCGTCGTCGAGGTTGCGGGTGCGAAGCAGGGAACTCTCTCGCCACAGCAGGTGAGCGCCGGTCCAGATCAACATGACCGCGACCAGGCAGATGCACGGGAAGAGCACGATGTAGTCCAAGGCGGTGCCAATGGGTGGGGCGCCGGGCATGCCCGCCCGCAGGGCGGGAAACGACAACATCGTCGCCGAGAGCCAGATGATGTTGGAGAACTCCAGCTTCTTTTTCAGCAAGGCGATGCCGATGGTGACGACCGCCATCATCGTGGTGAGCAAGATGACCAGCACATAGAACAGCACGAGGACGATGCTGAGCGTGTCTCGCGACCCGTCCAGGGTGTAGGGGACGATGGTGCGGGCACCCTCCAGCGTCGACGGTGACTCGGCGCCGGACAAGATCCAGGGTCGGGCCGAGTTGTCGATGGTGAGAACGAACGGCACGCTCGCCCCGGTCTCGTCGTTGGTGACGGAGACGTTGAAGTTGGCGAACGGCTGGTCGAACGGATAGGCCGAGTCGCCCCGGTCCAGCGCCAGGCTGACCGCGGTCGGGTCGAGGATCGACTTGCCGGGAAACGTGACCACGCTGGTGGTCTGCTGGGCACTGACGATCTCGATCCGCAGACTCTTCGACATCTCGCCGGGCCGGGCTCCGACGAGGTCACCGCTGGGCACCGGGATGACACTGGCTTGCAGGATCCGATTGGTCAGATCGACGTCGTCGGTGCGCATCTGCAGGGTCAGGTAGTTCTCCGACGTCGGCGGCTGGGTGCCGCTGATCGGCACCCTGGTCGACAGGGTCAACGCCCCGGAAAAATATACGACCGCGTAGTAGATCACCAGGAGGAGAGCAGCGATGCCCAGGATGATCGGGGCCGGGTTTCGTCGCGCACGCGCCTGGTCGGGGCCGGGCTGGTCAGCTTGGTCGGCTTCGGCCGTGTGCGGGTCTTCGGTCCGATAGGTCGTCATCTGGTCCTCGTCGTGGGGGTGAGGCGGCGGGTGCCGTTGCGTCGGGATGGTCCGGTGAGGCGTGGGTGATGTCAGGTGCGGGGATGTCGACGTTCGTACTCGGTCGCCGCGAGGGCGAACATGAAGAGGACCAGCAAGATCAGGAAGTTGCCGGGTCCGCGGCTGATGGCCGCGGCCAGGGTCGACACCTCGGTAGGTCGGTTGATCCGGGTGGTCTGGGTACTGGTGTTGGGCAGCGCGTCGCCCGGGACCGACACGCTGAGTTGCTGCCGGGCGTAGGCGGGTGCGTTCAAGGCATCGGCCAGCACACGGACCTGCAGCACGGCTCGTTGGCCGGGCTGCAGCGTGATGATGCAGGTGAACTGGAGGTTCGTCACCGTGCAGGTGCCGGCCGGATCCGAATCGACGCTGCGATACAGCATGCCGCGGTTCATCGTGCCCGACAGGGTCACCGTGACCGGCTTCGTGGCGGCAATGGGTCCGAGGGTCCCGACGAACGACGACACCCGGCCGGGAGTGATAGTGGCCGCCGCGAGGCTCAGCTGAACGGGCAGGTAACTGTTCGGATCGGGGACCGGCTCTGAACCAGACCCTGGTTCGAGCGCGGCACTGGATTGGTGGGGACTGTCGGTGCCGTTCTTGGGTGCCTTCGACGACCGGGTACGCCGGCTCCGGTCCGGCGCGGTCGCCGCTGCGGGTGCGTCCGCCACGCCGCCGGAACGCACAGTGTCGCCACTGCCACCAGAGGTGTCGACGCCGGCGCGGTCACCGGTGCCACCCGGTGCGGCGGCGGGCGGGTTCGTGACCGGTGGCGGCGGAGCGTAGATGGTGAACGCTCGCCGGCTGGCCGCCGACGTGACCGTGTCGACGGTCTCAGTCGCGCTGATCGACTGCCCACCCAGCGCAAGCATCGTGCTGGTCTGCCAACGGCCCGTGCGGTCGGCGCGGGTGGTCAGCGTTCGACCGCCGACCCTGACCGTGACCTTTGCATCGGGTTCGGCAGTGCCACTCAGGGTTGGTCTGCGGTTGGTGGTGCGGGACCCCGCGGCCGGGCTGGTGATGGTGGGTGGTTCGAGCTGCGCCACGGTGAAGGCGCTGGTCGTCTCCTCAGAGGTGGTCTCGTTGACGGTCTGGCTGGCGACGACCGGGTGGCGGCCGAACTCGAGATTGCCGGCCGGGTCGACACTCCAGGCGCCGACGTCGTCTGCGGTCGTGGTCAGCGACTGACTGTCGATCAGGAGCGTGATCCGGGCACCGGGTTCGGCTCCGGATCCGGTGATCGCCGGCCGGCGGTTGAAGGTTCTAGACCCATCCGCGGGTGCGTCGATGACCAGCGGGCCGGGCACCACGGTAACGGAGACCGGGGTCGCGTCGAACCTCTGGCCACCGACCCGCCAGGACGCGGTGACCGTCTGGGGGCCGATCGCCACCATTGCCGGGGTGACGGTCCAGGTGCCGTCGTCGCCGGCGGTCGCGGTCAGGGTCTGACCGTCGACCGTCGCGGTCACCTCCGCCCCGGGCAACGCCCCCGCACCTGAGATGCCGGGAGTGCGGTCGGTCGTCCGGACTCCATCGCCGGGTGTGGTGATCGTCAGGTCGTCGATCACGGTGAACGACACCGTGGTGGCGTCGGAGGTGTCGCCGCCGGGGCTGGTCTGGGTCGCGGTCAAGGTGTGGGACCCGAAGTCGAGCGAACCGCCGGTGGGGCAAGACCAGGCGGTGTCCGGCTCGGCCGCGATGGTGCAGACGCCGGCGCCGTCGACGCTGACGGTGACCGCATTCCCGGCGCGCCTGCTGCCGCTGATGGTCGGACTCCGGTCGCTGATCACGCTGTCCGCACCCGGTGACGCGACGGGGGGCGCCGGCGGCGGGAGGACCTGGACGACGAACTGGGTGAACTCGTTTCCGACGGCGGTCGATCCGGTGTAGTTCCCCGCGGGTGCGTCGGGCTTGATTCTCAGCTGCGCCACCACTTGGTTCCCTGCCGCCCAGCTGGAGGCGGGCGGTCCGCAGACCGCCTGCGTCGGGCCGGCCAACGGGCAGACGAACGGTTGCGTGCCCGGGGGGTTGGCCGACTGCGGCACCGCGTCGAACGTGGTCTGGGCGGGGGCGTTGATCGGCCACGTCACCCGGCCCTGAGCCCGCTGGTTGGAGATGCGGATCGTGACCACATCACCGGGATAACCGGATCCGTTCGTGGCGGTGATCGCCTCGGCCGACGGCGGAGGGGTGACCACCAAGACGCCGACGGCGACGAGGAGCATCGCGAGCAGCACGGCTGCTGGACGGCGACGCGCACGCCACCGGTGGTGACAGGTACAGGTCCAGGGATGGAACGGATACGCCTGCGTGATCACTGGCCCCGCACGACGATCCTGTGGTCGCTGACGCCACGTGCGATCAGCCGCACCGCGACATGTTCGAACACCGAGCGCACCAGGTGACCCGCGGACCCAGCGGCGTCGATCTCGAAGGCATCCACGGTCAGCTCGCCGCTGTGGTAAGCGAGCTCCAGGAGATCCTCGTGAGTGTCCACCTGGTTGTCGACCCGGTTCAACGCATAGACCCGCCCGTGCTCGGACCCGCCTTGAAGGACGAGGTCGATCCCGAGGATCATCCACTGCTGGGGGTCGATTCCGGCAAGCTCGTAGAGGTTCCGGTCGCCCGACGATCCGTTCAGATCATCGGCGGCAGCCGACCCGACGAAGTCGTTCCACATCACGGCGGCGGGCCCCAGCGGTTCGGTGCGTGACGTCACATCGGTCCCCCCTCGTCACGCACGGCACGCTGCTTGCCTGGTCACAACTCGTCTCGTCCGCTCGATTAGGATGAATGTCCTACGCGGACGAGATTATTCTGAGTCCTGAATGTGGACGTTGTAAAAACGGCGTCTCAGATCGTGGACCTGCTCGGACAGCCGTCTCGCTGTCAGCGATCCCTGGTCGGCTGAAACTCGCGAGATCGAGTCGCCGCGTCAGTCGGCGATTCTGACGCCGTCGATGCCGCCGCTCGCGCGGTGGCAGAATCCTCCGGCCTGCTGGGTGCCGCGTGGTGCTGGGGCGGCGTCCGCAGCCATCGGCGGACGCCGGAGCCGTCTACCGCTGCACGGGGACGGTCAGGCAGGTCCGTCCGTCTCGGCAGGCGCGACTGTCTCCGACGCCGGCGCCGATTCGGCCTGCGAGGTGGAGGCTGTGTCGCTGGACACCGGCGAAGAACCGGACGGCGCCGTGCCCGACCCGGCGTCGTCTGCGGCGGTTGCTGAATCGTCGCCCAGAAGTCGAGCGTCGCCGACCGTCGTGCTGTCATCGCCGGACACGACGCCCTTCAGACTCTCGATGGCTCCACTGGCCTGAGCCTTGGCGGCGGCGAAGATCTCCCCGACGGTGTGCTCGCCGTCGTCGTTCACGTCCAGCTTGGCCTTGAGATCGTCGATCGCCTCCAACGCCTGCCTCTTGGCCGCCTCGAAGAAGTCCTCGGCCTTGTCCCCGGCGTCACCCAGTCTGCTCTTCACGTCGTCCAAGAAAGCCATGACTGCTCCTCGCTTCGAGTGTCGCGCAGGCCAGCCCTGTGCGCGATTACAGCTGGATGATAGCCATAGGACGCTTGTCCTGAACCGGGACCCACCGCGAGCGCCCGACCGGCCCCACGCGAGTCGTTATCCGTTACGCGGCAGGCGACCGACTACAGTCGGGGAGTTGTGCGTTAAGTTGACAGACGGACAGTTTCGGTTCCGGCAGCGGCCGCGTCGGAGTGTCGCGAGCCGGCCCGGGTCGCGTCCCGCCGCAGGTCGGGGCAGTCAGAAGTGAGGCGGTTCTTCGGTGTTGCGATCCATATCCGTCGGCGGGATCGAGCCGGTGGCGATCCCGCGCGGCGACAATCCGGTTCCGGTGGGATGGCCCGGCCGTGGCTGAGCAGACGACTCCGAAACGGGTTCGCACCCTCGATCTCATCGCGGCCAAGCGTCGCGGTGAGCGGTGGGCGATGCTGACCAGCTACGACCAGTACACGGCGGCCCTGTTCGACCAGGCCGGAGTCAAAGCGCTCCTGGTCGGCGACTCCGCCGCCAACAACGTCTACGGCTACGAGTCGACCCTGCCGATCACCGTCGACGAACTCATCCCGCTCGCCCGAGCCGTCGTCGGCGCGACCAGGCGCGCCCTGGTGGTCGCCGACCTGCCCTTCGGGTCGTACGAGGAAAGCCCGAAGCGCGCGCTGCGGACCGCCGTACGGTTCATGAAGGAGGCTCGCGCACATGCCGTGAAGCTCGAGGGTGGCGTCCGAGTGGCCGAACACATCCATGCCATCACCCGCGCCGGCATCCCGGTGATGGGCCACATCGGCTTCACCCCGCAGAGTGAGCACAATCTCGGCGGCTACAAGGTCCAGGGCCGCGGCAGTGACGGCGAGCGGATCATTGCCGATGCCAAGGCCGTCGCGGAGGCGGGGGCGTTCTCTTTGGTGCTGGAGATGGTTCCCGGCTCGGTCACGAAGGTGATCACCGAAGAACTGCACATCCCGACCGTGGGGATCGGCGCCGGACCGGACTGCGACGCTCAGGTCCTGGTCTGGCAGGACGCGCTCGGACTGCGGCAAGGCCAGCTGCCCCGCTTCGTGAAGCAGTACGCCGATCTCGCGCACGTGATCGGCGAGGCCGCCGCCGCGTACGTCGCCGACGTGGAGAGCGGTGGCTTCCCGACCGTCCAGCACACGGTCACCGCCGAGCTGCCGCCGCCCGGAGGGAGCCGATGATCATCGCCCGCGGCCTGGACGAGATCGATCTCGCTCGCGCTCAATTGACGCTCGCCGGCCGCAGCGTCGCGTACGTGGCGACCATGGGCGCCCTGCACGAGGGCCACCGGTCGCTGATCGCACTGGCCCACGAGTACGGCGATGCCGTGATCGTCAGTATCTTCGTCAACCCGCTGCAGTTCGGCCCGGACGAGGACTACGGGCGCTATCCGCGACAGCTGGAGGCCGACCTGGAGATCTGCCGCGAGGCCGGAGTGGACGTGGTGTTCACCCCCAGCGTGTCCGATCTCTATCCGGCGGGGCGTCAGGTGAGCGTGGATGCCGGAGCGTTGGGATCGATCCTGGAAGGAGCTTCACGCCCCGGACACTTCGACGGCGTGCTCACCGTGGTGAACAAGCTGTTCAACATCGTGCGGCCCGACGTGGCGATCTTCGGCAAGAAGGACGCACAGCAACTGACCTGCGTCCGTCGGATGGTCGCCGATCTGAACTCGCCGGTCCGGATCATCGGAGCACCGATCGTTCGTGAGCCGGACGGACTGGCCGTCTCGAGCCGCAACCGCTATCTGACCCAGGCCGAGCGCACCTCCGCCCTGTCGCTGTCCCGAGCCGTACTGGCCGCGGGTGCGCAGCTGACGCCATCGGCCGCGCTGCACGCGGCCAGTCAGATCCTGGCTGCCGAGCCTGGAATCGAGGTGGATTACCTGAGCGTCGTGCAACCTGGTTCGCTCTCGGAGGTGAGCGCCGACTGCATCGGCCCGGCGCTGATCGTGGTGGCCGCCCAGGTCGGAACCACCCGGTTGATCGACACCGCCGACCTCGTCTTCGCGGCGATCCCCGAGCCGGAGCACGCCGACCGCAGTAGGCGTGCCGACCACCGGATCACCGCGAACGGGATGCCGCACCAAGCATCTTCCGACTCCGTGCCCGAGGACCCGGGGACGACCCCCGCGGTCGTCTGAAACGCAGCGTGGATCTGCAGGCGGCGACCGAGCAGGTCTACGCAGCCACGCCGGAGGACTTCATGTCGGTGCGGACGGAGCTGGTGGCGGAGGCGCGCCAGGCCAAGGACCGCGAACTGGCGAAGGCCATCGCAGCATTGCGCAAACCCACCCGCAGCGCGTGGTTGATCAACATGCTGGCCCGCTCCGCCGCAGCCGAGGTGGCCGACCTGCTCGATCTCGGTGAGGCGTTGCGGGAGGCCCAGGCTTCGCTGTCGGGACCGGAGCTGCGCCGGTTGTCCGACGAGCGGAAGCAGGCCGTCCGGGCGTTGGCCGTGCGGGCGGGTTCGCTCGCTGCCGAGCACGACCACCGGGTCACCGACGGGCAGATCCAGGAGGTGACCCAGCACCTGCAGGCGGCATTGGCCGATCCGGCGCTGGCGGAGGACGTACGCCATGGACGGGTGACCCAGATCGTCACCGTCGGCGGCTTCGGGCCGTGGGACGCGGGGGCGGCAGCGGTCGGTCCGATCTCGCCTGCCGCGGGAGCCGCGGCCCCGGCCAAGACCAGGAGCGCTGCGGCCGAGGACGCGGCCGTGTCTGCTGCATCGCCCGAGCAGGCGACCACCGGACCGAGCGAGGCGGAGGTCCACGCGGCCCGTGAGGACTGGGAGCAGACGCAGGCCGTACACCGCGAGGCCGAGGCGGAGGTCGCCACCGCCGAAGAAGCTGTGGAGGCAGTCACCCACGAAGCCGAGCGACTTCGTACCGAGCTGGCGGCGGCCGAGCAGGCGGTCGTCGATGCCAACGTACGCCGCAGGGCCGCCGAGGAGCACCTGACCGAGGTCCGCAACCAGGCGGACGAGGCCTCGCGTCGGCTCGAGGAACTTCTCGACTGAGAGCTGCGGCCGGAGAGAGCGTGCCCTCATTATCACAAGCCGATCTCGGGAACTGTCTCGCCCGCACGCGGAACGACTGCAGACGGCAGGATGTTGCGGTGGCGAGGATGCACGTGCCTACCGTGGTGATCGGCGGGGGCCAGGCGGGGCTGACGATCGGCTATCATCTGCGCCGGCTCGGTGAGCAGTTCGTCATCCTCGATGCCGCGGCACAAACCGGCGACGCCTGGCGTCACCGCTGGGACTCTTTGCGGCTGTTCAGCCTGCCGCGCTACGCCAGCCTGCCCGGGCTGCCGATCGGCACCACGACGTATCCGACCCGGGATCAGATGGCCGACTACCTCCAGACGTACGCGGCCCACTTTCACCTACCCATCCGACACCGATCGACGGTCCGTCGGCTCTCCCGCGCAGGCCGTACGTTCGTGGTCCAGACCGAGGACGACCTCATCACCGCCGACCGGGTGGTGGTGGCCACGGGCGGGCATCTGAAGCAGCGACGACCCAGCCTCGCGGCCGACCTCGACCCGATCATCGCCCAGCTGGATTCGGCCGACTACCGGCGCCCGAGTCAGCTCACCGGAAACGTCCTGGTCGTCGGCGCCGGCACCACGGGCTCCGACATCGCGATCGACGTCGCGCGAGGCGGACACTCGACCGTGCTGGCCGGCCCGCACCCCGGCGAGATCCCCTTCGGCCTGGAGTCGCGGGTGGTCCGCACGCTGATGCCGATCACCATGTTCGCGTTCCTGCACGTCTTCAACCTGGGCAACCCGATCGGTCGCTACCTGCACGGCCGCATCCTGCGGCACGGTACGCCGCTGATCCGCTTTCGGCGTCGAGACATCGACGCGGCGGCGGTCCGTCGAGTCGGGCGGATCACCGGCGTCGTGGGCGGGTGGCCGCAAACAGATGACAAGACGATCTTGCACCCCGACTCGGTCGTGTGGTGCACCGGATTCCGTCCCGATCACAGCTGGATCGATCTGCCGATCTTCTCCCCGGACGGTCGGCTGCTGCATCGACGCGGTGTGGCGGACGGCATCCCGGGGCTGTACTTCCTGGGCCTGTCGTTCCAGTACTCGGTGTCGTCGGCGGCCGTGCACGGACTGGCCCTGGACGTTCGTCACCTGCTTCGCATGATGCGCCGGGCGGTCATCTGCGCCGAGCCGGAGCGCGACACCGACGTACTTCCGGGCTGAGGGGCACCGTGCCGAGTGCTGATCCGCTCGTGGCCGAGGGGCTGGCCGGCCTCCGTCAGTGCCGTTCGACGGGCCCGGGGCAGATCAAGCGGGCGGTGCGCACGTCAGGGCACCCGAGCTGTGTAGTCCCACAGGCCAGGACGCACGCAGGATCCCGCGGGCGGACGGGCCCGGGTCGGCCTCAGAACGATTCGCGGGCTCGCCTCAGCTCGCTGAACGCCGGCACCTGAGAGATGAGGGAGACCGCGTCGAACAGCTTGTCCGCCTCGTCACCGGTCGGGATCGGCACCACGACCGGACCGAAGTAGCCCGGGCCACCGTCGATCGAGATGATCGGACTGCCGGACTCCTGTCCTACGGCAGCCTGTGCCTTGCTATGGCTCGCCGCCAGTGCGGCAGCGACGTCGTCGTGCGTGCTCTGCTCGATGAGTTTGTGGGGAAGCCCCTCGTCGGCCAGTGCGGCGGCGATGGTGCCCTCATCGGGTTGCTGGGCGCTGTCGTGCAGCCGGGTCCCGATCGCCGTGTAGGCGGCCGCCAAGCTCGCGTTGCCGTGCTCTCGCCGGACGGCCTCAAGAACGAGTCCGACCGTGTGGAAGTCTTCCATCCGGCTGCGCGCCTCCGGCCCGACCTCGTTGTCCTTGTCGAGCTCGTACAGGCTCATCAGATGCCACTCGATCTCGATCCCACGGCGATCGGCGACATCGCTGAGCCATCGGCTCGTACGCCAGGTGAAGGGGCACTCGGGATCGAAGTAGAAGTCGACGGTGGTAGGCATCGGGCCACGCTATCCGGCCTCGATGGAAACGTCTTCACGCACTTGCTGGGAAACGCGCCGCAGACCCAGGGACGCGCCGGCCGGCAGCTGCGGCAGGTGGTCGGCGTCGGCGCGAGACCACCAGTCCGACACCTCCTCCGGTCAGACGTGGCAGACGCCCGGCGAACGGCGGCGGCCCACCCGCCACACTGGTGCCGTGCGGACCATGGGCGTGGAAGAAGAGCTGCTGTTGGTCGACGCGACCGACGGCCGCCCGCGCGCTGTCGCCGGGCTG
>JBBSQJ010000123.1:0-12700 GCA_038257965.1 Propionibacteriales bacterium | reverse complement strand
CGCCGTGCGGGAAGCAGCTTCCGGCTGGCATCGCCAGGTCGCCGAGCAGAGCGCCCGGATGGCCAGGCAGGTCGACGACAGCCTGGCCCAGCAGGACACCCAGCTGACGACCTTCGCGGGAGACCTCGACGCGGGCCTGCGGGACGCCCGGGCGGAGAGCAGCGGTGGCGGCTTCCTCAGCTCCATCGGCTCGTTCTTCAGCAGCCTCGGCGATTTCCTCCTCGGTGTCGTCGAAGGGATCGGACTGGCCCTGCTCGACCTGCTGAAGGGTCTGTGGACCCTGGTGAGCACCCTCGTCGGATGGGTGATCATCGCCGTCGTCGTGATCGTCGCCGTCGTCGTGGTGGTCCTCTTCGGCTGGGAGGCGCTGCTCATCGGCCTGCTCGTGATCGGCCTGGTCGTGGGCCTGTCGATGGCGGCCTATTACATCTACCTGGCCATCACCCGGCCCGACCTCAGTTGGCGTGAACGGGGTCGTCTGGTCGGGAGGGCGCTGTTCGAGATAGCGCTCGCCGCTCTCAGTGCGGCGGAGCTGCGCGGGCTGACGTCGATCACCAAGCTGGGTCTGATCGGGCAACTGGCGCGACGCCTGGGCGGGATGGGCTCGGCGATCAGGGCGATCCGCATCCTGGGCAGTGTCGAACGAGCCCTGCTGATCCTGGATCGGGTCGGAGAAGCGGCGCTGGCGATGCGGCTGATCACGACAGTCCGCCGGTTCGAAGACATCGTCCGCCTCCTGGACGAGTTGGGCAACGCGGCCCGGGTCCTGGAACTGATCGGGCACTTCGGCGGGGCCAGGGCACTGTTGGCGGCCATCGACGCTCTCGGCACCGGCGCCCGGCTGGAGGCCTGCATCAACGCCTTCGGCGGCGCGGCGGAGCTGGCTCGGGTGATCCGCGCGCTGGGCGGCGCCGACCGCCTGGCCCGCTACCTCGGCCAGCTGGGCGACGACGCGGGACGACTCGCGGCCCTCGTCGACGACGTGGGCGGCGCTCCTGCCTTCGCCCGGTACGTCCGCGCGCTGGGCGACGACGCGGCCCGGCTGGCCGGCCTCATCGACGACGTGGGCGGGGCCGCCGCGTTCGGCCGTTACGTCCGCGCGCTCGGCGACGACGCGGGACGACTGCGCCGGCTCGTCGACGTCTGCCGCAGCCCCGAGGACTTCCGCGCGCTGCTCCGGACGGTGGGCGACGACGTGGTCCGCCTCGAGACGATGCTCCGCAACGCCGGCAACGACCCCGCCCTGCTCCTGGACCTGCTCACCCAGCCGGGTGGCGCGACTGTCGACGATGTCGCGCGCCTGCTGGAGTTCGTCGCCGGGGACACCGCGGCCCTGGCGCGGCTTCGGGGACACGTGCCGGATCTGGCCCGGCTGCTCCGGTACGCCGAGCAGGCCGGCCAGGGCAACCTGGCGATGCTGGCGGACCTGATGGACCTGGCTGTGGCTCGTGGGTTCCCCGTCGAACGGATCGAACGCCTGCTCACCCTGGCGAACGGGGCTCCCGGGGAGTTCCGGCGGCTGGTGCAGGCGCTCGACCGCTTCCCGGTCCCCGCGGCCGGAGCGGCACCGAACGTGCCCGTACCTACGGCCATCGCCACCGGCCGCCACTCGATCGGCGCCGCCCGGATCGTCATGCACCGGATGTCGCACTACCTCGAACGCCACGTCGACACCTTCTTCCGCTTCACGGCCGGCAACATGGCCCTGGACAACACGCTCTGGCCGGCGAACACCAACGCCGGGGACGTCGCCCGCTTCCTGGACGAGGCGCTGGACCTCCTGCACGCCCAGGGAAAGTTGACCAGCCAGAACCTGGGGCAGTTCGTCGAGGTCACCCTCGGGAACCAGGTCAGGGTGCGAGTCATGATCGACTCGGTCGGCGGTAATCTCTCAGTCGTGTCGTTCCATCCGGTGGGCGGGCCGAGCGTGGTCAACTTCGTCCTGGAAGAGATGCGGGCCTTCCGGGCGCTGATCACGGGAGTGCAGTGATGCGCGTCGCGCTCGAGCTGGGCTTCGAGCCGGATCCCGACGCCGACAGCCTCGACTACGTCGGACTGGACGACCTGGCTTCGCCGAACCGCGGGGCGGATCCCCCGACGGGACGCGACCTCGGGTACGAGGCCGGTGCCGTGATCATCGATCCGGGCGGTCAGCCGGCCCGAATCGAGGACGCGCTGCGCTACGCCGTCTCCGGATTGTGCCTGCGCTCGGTCCCTGCACTGGTGGACGGCAACGCGTACACGTACCGCTGCTTCGACTCACTGGGCGAGGTGCAACTCGTCGCCGACGGCGACAGCGTCTTGGTGTCCGGGCAGCACGTCCATCCCGTCGTCTGCCCGCGCGCCGAGCTGCTGGCGGGGTTCTTGGCTGTGGGCAGGCAATTCGTCGAGCTGATGCCACGGATCCTGCCCGGGTACGAGCCCTATCTCGACACCGTCCGACACGATCTCGACGGTGCCCAAGACGCCCTCGACCGCCGGTGACGCCTTTCGCCGACGCGGCCGGCGCCGCCCTGCTGCGGGAGGTGGAAAACCTCGCTGCCGAGAACGGCATAACTGCCGATACGCCGGCGCTCGAACGCATCCGGCTGCTCAGCCGTTCGCTCCAGCAGGCCTGTGCCTACTTCGAGGCGCGCGAACCGGCACCGCGGGGGGCCGGCCGCGGCACAGCCGCGCGCACCGGCGACCAGGCGCCACAGCCACCGACCCAAGCCCCACCGGACCTTGATCATTACCAGCGCATCGCGGCCACTGGCGCGGATGCGGTCGTGGTTGCCTGCCTTCTGCACGATGCCGGAACGGACCTGATCGAACGGTTGACGGTGCTCCGCACCGTCTTCGACCTCTCGCTGGAAGAGGCTCGCGCCGCCGACGACCGTGGCCGCACCAGGTCCGCGGGTTCGCCGAGCCACTGACGTCGACGCCGTGAACTGGACCGTATCCGCCTCACTGCCGTGAAACGAAGGAGCTGACGTGAACGCTGCACGCTCGACGATCGGGATCGACAATCCCCGGGTTCGGGTCACGACCTGGTCCTCCGAGTCCGCCGGAGCCACCACCGGCTCACACCGGCACGAGTACGACTACGTCGTGGTGCCCGTGACCGGTGGCACCCTGACGGTCACCGCTACCGATGGCGAATGCCGCGACATGATCCAGCACGCGGGTGCGCCCTATCTCGGAACCGCCGGTACCGAGCACACCGTCACCGCCGAGGAAGCCGTTGTGTTCGTCGAGATCGAACTCAAGGGTCAGCCGTGGCAGTCGGCGTCGTCGCCGTCCGCGCTGGCCGACACGGTTGAACCCGCGGAAGAAGGCTGACACATCCGGTGACACGACCTGCCCTTCGACAGGCTCAGGGCACATTGCGGCAGCAAACGACGGGGGTGTGGCCGCTGCCCTTCGACAGGCTCAGGGCACAAACCCCGGCAGCAAGGTACGAGTTCGTCACCGCTGCCCTTCGACAGGCTCAGGGCACATTGCGGGCAAAGGCTCAGGGCACATTGCGGGCAAAGGCTCAGGGCACATTGCTGCCACAGGCTCAGGGCACATACGCCGCGAGCTACCGCGTCCCGACTCCGATTCGGCGCTGCTAGGTTCTTGCTCAACACACAATCGATCACTGACGGTGGTGTCGTGGTTCTCGATTCGCTCTACACCAATGGCGTGTTCTACACGCAGGATCCCGCACGGCCGAGGGCCGGCGCCGTCGGCGTACACGGCGGACGCATCGTCAGCCTCGACGACGAACTCGATCCGGCGCTCTTCGACAACGTGTACGACCTCGGCGGCGCCACGGTGGTTCCCGGGTTCAATGACGCTCACTGTCACCTGATGTACGTCGGCCACGCACTGTCGCAGGTCGATCTGCGGCCGTCGGTCTGCCGCTCGATGGCCGAGCTTCTCGACACCATCGACACCGCCTGCGCCGCGGCAGCGCAGGGCGCCATCGTGCAGGGCGCGGGCTACGACCAGAACCACCTGGGAGGCGAGCACCCGACGGCCGAGCAGTTGGACGCGGTCTCCCACGGCCATCCTGTCTGGCTGGTCCACAACTCCCGTCACATGAGCGTGGCCAACACCGCCATGTTCGAGGAAGCGGGTTTCGAAGGACGCCGCGGAGTCGTCGCCCCCGAGGGAGGCGCCGTGCCGACGGATGCCGAGGGCCGTGCGGTCGGTTTGCTGCAGGAGACGGCGCAGGCCCTGGTGATCGCCGTCATCCCGGCCCCGACGGTGGAAGATCTGGCCGCCCTGGTCGCGGCCGGCAGCCAAAAGGCACTGTCGCTGGGCATCACCAGTATCGCCGATCCAGGGCTCGGCGCCCCCGACCATCTCGGCATGAGCGTCATCGATCTGGCCGGTTACCAACTCGCTCGAGATACCGGCAGACTCGGGGTGCGGGCCACCGTCATGCCCTACCTGACGACCTTGCATGCGCTCGGCTCCGGCTCCGGCTCCGACTCCGACGACGAACCGTTCGGTCTGGACCTGGGCGTCCGCACCGGGTTCGGTGACGAGTGGCTGCGCCTGGGTCCGGTCAAGATCCTCTCCGACGGCTCGTTGATCGGCCGCAGCGCGTTCATGACCGCCGACTACGACGGTGAGGCCGGCAACCGTGGATTCCTCCAGTTGCGGGCGGAAAGGCTGCGCGAGAAGATCGTCGGCGCGCATCGGGCGGGCTGGCAGGTGGCCGCCCACGCGATCGGCGACGCGGCACTCGATGTCGTCCTGGACATCTTCGAGGAGGCGCAACGCCTCGTGCCACGTCCCGACGCCCGGCACCGCATCGAACACCTCTCCGTCGCCAGCGACGCACAGATCGGCCGAGTCAAGCAACTCGGCCTGGTCCCGGTGCCCCAGGGCCGCTTCATCTCCGAACTCGGCGACGGCGTGGTCAAGGCCCTGGGACCGGAGCGGGCGAAGCTCGCGTACCGGGTCCGATCGCTGCTAGACGCCGGCCTGGAGATCCCGGCCAGCACGGATGCACCCGTGGTCGACCCGGATCCGATCTTGAACATCCACGACCTGGTCAACCGCAAGACGTCGTCGGGGGCAGACTTCGGCGCCGACGAGCGGATCACGGTGGAGCAGGCACTGCACGCCTACACCGTGGGCAGTGCGTACGCCGTGCACGACGAACTCGACAAGGGCACCCTGGCGCACGGCATGCTGGCCGACCTCGTCGTCTTGTCCGATGACATCCATCGGGTGCAGCCCGAGGAGATCTCCCAGATCTCGGTGACCGCGACCATCACCGCGGGCAACGTCGTCTTCGGAGATCTGCCGTAGTTCACCGTCGACCACCAAGGAGTGCTGGATTGCAGGGCATGCACGCAGGACGCGCGATCGTCGACTCGTTGGCGTCGCACGGCGTCCAGCGCGTGTTCGTGGTCCCGGGGGAGAGCTACCTGGCCGTCCTGGACGGCCTGTACGAGTCGGGTATCGAGACCGTGGTCTGCCGCCAAGAGGGCGGCGCCGCGTACATGGCCGAAGCCCACGGCAAGTTCACCGGCGAGCCCGGCGTCGCGATGGTGACCCGAGGTCCCGGGGCGGCCAACGCCTACATCGCGATCCACAACGCCTGGCAGGACGGCACCCCGTTGATCTTGCTGGTCGGGCTGATCCCGGTCGGGGACCGATACCGCGAGTCGTTCCAGGAATTCGACCCCAACGCCTGGTTCGGCACCCAGACCAAGCGCGTTCTCGTCCTCGACGAACCCGACCGCGCGTCGGAGTTGGTGGCCGAGGCCTTCTTCGCGGCCCGCTCCGGCCGCCCCGGACCGGTGGTCCTCGGACTACCTGAGGACGTCATCCAGCGCGAGTTCACCGGATCGATGCACGACCCGATTCCGGTGGCCGAGGGCTCGGTCTCCACGTCCGACCTCGATCGGCTGACCACGACACTGGCCGGTAGCCGCAAACCGTTGATCTTCGTCGGCGGCCAGCGCTGGACAGCGGCCTCCGCAGCGGCGCTCACCCGGTTCGCCGAGGTCAACACCATTCCGGTCATCCAGGACTGGCGCGCCGGCGACCGCATTCGGTTCGACTCGCCGGTCAACTGCGGATGGCTCGGCTACGGCCGCTCCGACGTTGCCGCCGAGATGCTCGACACCGCAGACGTGCTGCTGGCCGTCGGGGCACTGTTGACCGATGTCCCCACCGACGGCTACACGCTTCGCCAGTCACCGGACGCGGTCAACATCGTCGTGAACATCGACACCAGCCTTCGCGGCCGCTCCGGAAACGTGACCCAGCACATCGTGGCCACGCCGAACGCGTTCGCCCAGTCCATCGACGGCCTGGAGCTGGACAAGTCGGCGGACTGGGACGACTGGCGTGCGTCCGGCCGAGCGGCGCAGACGAGCCTCGCCACGCTGCCCGACATCACCACCCTCCCGGCCACCCGAGAAGGCACCGCCCACATGACCACCGTCGTGGCGGAGTTGGTACGCCGCCTCCCCCACGACGTGGTGAGCACCTTCGGTGCCGGGAACCACTGCGCCTGGGCGCAGTGCTACATCCCGACGAACGTCTTCCCCTCGCAGCTGAGCAGCCGGGCCGGCGCCATGGGCTACAGCATCCCGGCCGCCGTCGCGGCCGCCAAGGAGAGTCCCGAGCGTCTCGTCGTCGCCGTCTGCGGGGACGGGGAGTTCCTGATGAACGGCCAGGAGCTCGCGACCGCCGTCCAGTACGACGCGGCGTTGCTGATCGTGGTGATGGACAACGCACAGTACGGCACGATCCGAGCGCATCAAGAGGCCCACTTCCCCGGCAGTGTGAGCGGGACCCAGTTGAAGAACCCGGACTTCGCCGCCTACGCCCGCGCATTCGGCGGCCACGGCGAGACCGTGACGAGCGACGACCAGGCCGCCGGAGCCGTCGAACGGGCTCTCGGGGCGGTCATCGACCAGCGCCGCCCGGCGCTGGTGCACGTCGTCGTCGACCAGCAGTTCTCCCTGCCGTGACTCGACCCGAGGAGCAGCACCATACGCAGAACCCACGGAAAGGACGAAGCCGTGAACGACACCCCTTCCCCCTCGCCTGAGCCCTCGGATCGCGGCGAGCAGTCGGGCACGAACCCGATCGCCGCTACGGGGACGATCGACCCGCGCAAGGCCCGACGGGCGCTGATCGGCTCCTTCGTGGGCACCGCCTTGGAGTGGTACGACTTCTTCCTGTTCGGCACCACCGCCGCCATCGTCTTCGCGCCCCTGTTCTTCCACGCCGAGGATCCCGCGGTGCGGACCATCCAGGCGTTCCTGACGTTCGGTGTCGGCTTCATCGGACGGCCGCTCGGTGCGCTCGTCTTCGGCCACTTCGGCGATCGGCTCGGTCGCAAGGGAATCCTGATCATCACCATCGTGATGATGGGCACCGCGTCGGCACTCATCGGTGTGCTGCCCACCTACGCGACCGCCGGCGTAGCGGCCCCGATCCTGCTGGGCATCCTGCGCTTCGTGCAGGGCATGGCGACCGGCGGCGAATGGGGTGGCGCGACGTTGATGGCGGTTGAGTCCGCCCCGCCGGAGAAGCGCGGCTTGTACGGCGCCGTGGTCCAGCTCGGCTCGCCCGCCGGCACCCTGCTGTCCGCCGGGATCGTGGCCGCTGTGGTGGCACTCACCGGAGAGTCGTTCCTCGCCTGGGGCTGGCGCATTCCCTACCTCATCTCGATCGTGCTCGTGCTGATCGGGGTGTGGCTGCGACTGGCCGTCGACGAGACCCCCGACTACCAGGCTGCCTCTGCGGCCTCGCCCGACATCCATCACGAGATACCGGTGGTCGACATCTTCCGCCGCATCCCTGGCCGACTTCTGGTGGGGATTTGTACCTACCTGTTCGGCAATGCCGGGTTCTTCCTGCTCACCACGTTCATGATCAGTTATGTCACCGCGACCCTCGGTCTGGAGCCCACCGTCATCCTGGCCGCGATCTCGTGGGGAGCGCTTGCCGAGGCGATCGCCGTGCTCATCGCCGGAAAGCTGTCCGATCGGACCACGCCGTCGCTGATGGTCGTGATCGGCTACGTGATCGCGGTCGTGGTCGCCTTCCCGATCTTCTGGCTGGTGGACACGAAGAACACTGCGCTGATCACGTTGGCTCTGGTGCTGGGGTTGGGGTTCGCGTCCGTGGCGTACGCGGCGGTGGGCTCCACGCTGACCCAGCTCTTCCCGATCAGGCTGCGCTACTCCTCGATCGCCCTGTCCGCGAACATCGCGGGCATCGTCGCCGGCTTCATGCCCGCACTGGCCGTCTGGGTGCTCACCGTCACCAACAACAGCGCAATGGGTCCGGCCACGCTGCTGTTCGTGATCGCCGCGATCTCCCTGGTGGGATCGATCTTCGCCCGCCGGATGATCCTGGCCGACCAGCGCGACGGCCTGCTCGGCGGGGATCCCATCCCCGCATCGGCGGGAGGTTCGGATCAGGCGAGGTGATGAGCTCGGGTCAGCGGCAATCGGGTGGCCCGGTGGATCTCGACCGGACGCCCGTCGATCCGCACCGGCTCGGGCCGATCGCTGATCTCGACGCGCGGGTTGGCGGTGTTGAGACGCATGTCCAGGCTCGACAGGCCGCGGCTGTGGTTGACCGGCGCGTACCGGTGCCCGGTCGGTAACGCCTGGCGGGCGACCGAGCCCTCCAGGCAGTCCCGGGCCACGAAGATCCGGGCCAGGTCTGACGGGGCGGCGCCCAGGCCACCCCAGAAGGGCAGCATCCGCCGTGGTTGGCTCAGCCGGGTGGAGCCCGAGCCCGAACCGGATGCCCCCCAGACCACGAAGCCGGACTTGATCACCAACTCCGGTGCCGCCCCGAACCAGGCCGGGTTCCAGAGCACGATGTCGGCGAGCCGGCCCGGCTGCAGGCTGCCGACGTCCCGCTCCAGTCCGTGGGCCACGGCCGGATTGACCGTGAGCTTGGCCAGATAGCGCAGCACCCGCTCGTTGTTGACGACGTCGGGGCCGATCTGGCCACTCAGCGTCGCATTCACATGCGCCAGCTGCCAGGTCCGCCTGGTCGTCTCGGCGATCCGGCCCATGCCCAACCCGTCGGAGTTGATGATGCTGATCGCCCCGGCATCGTGGAGCCGGTTCTCCGCGGCGATGCCGTGCTCACGGATCCGGCTGGCCGCTATCGCGGTGTCGCTGGCGAGCAGGGGGTGCCCTCGATGCACGGTCATCGTCATCGGACCCAGCTCGGCCACGGTCGACGGCGTCAGCGGCAAGGTCGGCGTGGTCGAGGAGGTCAGCACGTGCGGTTGCTCGACGATCCGCAGCAGGTCGGGGTGTCCACCGCCTCCCTCCACGTGGTACGCGTGGACCGTGCGCCCGTCGATCGCCGCCAGGGTGTCGCTCAAGAAGCCCGACTCGTTCAAGCTGTCGGTGTGCAGCGCCACCGGGAGGTCGACCTGATCGGCCAGCGTCAGGCAGGTGTCGATGATCCTCGGCGTTGCACCCCAGTCCTCGTGGACCTTGAACCCGCCCGCGCCGGACAGGACCGACTCCTCCAGCAGATCCGGCGACGTCGAGGAGCCACGCGCGAGGAAGGCCGCATTGACCGGGGCGTGGGACCAGCCCTGGATCAGGGTGTGCAGGTTGTAGCGCGGATTGGCGCCCACGTCCCATACTCCACCGATCCCCATCCCGACGATGGTCGTCACACCGGTGGACACGGCGGCCGACACGAGCTCGGCGTTGGACAGATGGACGTGCGAGTCGACCACTCCGGGGGTGGCGATCAGTCCCTCCCCGGTGATCATCGCGGTGGCCGCGTCGACCTCGAGCTCGATGCCGGCCTGCAGGTCCGGGTTGCCGGCCCGACCCACCGAGACGACCCGACCGTCCTTGATGCCGATGTTCGACTTGCGGATGCCGATCGTCGGATCGATGACCAGCACTCCGAGGATCACCATGTCCAAGGCGCTGGACCGGTCCGCCCTCCTACTCACCAGCGCCCCGTGCCGAGCGGTCTTGCCGCAGCCGCCGATCAGCTCCTCGCCGTTCTCGGTGTCGTCGGACTCGACGGCGACCCACAGGTCGGTGTCGCCGAGTCTGATCCGGTCACCGGTGGTGGGGCCGTACAGGCTGACGTAGTCCTCCCCGCGGATGCTCGTCATCACCGATCCGTGACGAGTTGGACCACTTCGACCTGGCGTTCTTGGCCAGGCTCCACCTTGACCGACGAACCGGCCGGCTGGTCGAGCCGATACCTGCCCGCTCCCGAGACGACGACGTCGAGCGCCGGATTGAGGCTGTCCAACGGTACGTGCGACGACACCCAGATCGCACGCTCGCCGGTATTGCGCAGGGTGGCCGTCGCACGCTGACGGCCGGGTGCGAGCTCGACCTGCGTCCGGGCGGGCCGGACGCTGCCCGCGGCGTCTGGATCGGGCGGACCGAACGGCGCACTCAGATGCACCAGGACCGTGCCGTGCGGGAACAGCGCCTCGATCTCGATCACCGGGACCAGCGCCGCCACGGCGGGCAGCAGCCGGTCGCGGGGGACACCGGCCGGTGCTCGAAGGAGGATCTCCGCCAGCGGCACGTCGTCCCAGGCCATCTCCTGCACCTCGTCGCAGATCAGCGCGATCGCCTCGGTGGCTCCCAGTTGGGCACCCCGGGCGATCCGGCGGCGGGCGAGGTCGGCGCTGGCGGCCACTTCCAGCCGTTCCCGCTCACGCGGAGTGAGATGCATGACGACCTCCGGAGTGGGGACACCGTCGCGGACGACTGGATCGTTGTCGTCGTCTTGAACGTAGCAGTGACCCATTGTCGACCGGCAGCCCGGTGATGACGCGTCGACGAGGCTCGCAGATTCGCCGACTCGACCAGTCCACGTTCGAAGAGATGACGCTGCCGGATGCGAGCATTCGTCAAACAAAGCCCGGAACCGACCGACATCGCACTGCAGGATGTGCCGATGCCCCAGATCGCGCCGGACGAGTTGTTGGTCAGAGTGCGAGCGATCGGGGTCGGGATCCACGACTCGTACTTCGTGCCGAGCGACGTCTCCTATCCGTACACGATCGGGATCGAGGCAGCAGGCAGCGTCGAGGAGGTCGGAGCGACGGTGACCCACGCTGGGGATGCATCGCGCTGACGAAGGCCACCGATCGCCGGGCGGAATCGGCGTCGCGGCCCAATCAGGAGTACCTGCGCTCGCTGGGATCACGCCCACGTTCGTTCCGCACGGCGCAGATGTCCGCGACGAGCTGGCTCAGCTCATGCATGCCATCGTGGCCGGCACGTGTCGGCTCACCATCGAGCGAACCTTTCCGTTCGGCGACGCATTGGAAGCGCTTCACAAGACACAGACCCGACACGCTCGAGGCAAGCTGGTGGTCCGGGTCGACTGATCCACGGCTGATCCGCCGGTCTCGGGGCGAGATGACCACACCTTGCCGGTCGGATCGGCGCAGGGATAGGGTGCAAGCGTTCGTACGAGGGATCGGAAGTCGGTGGGAATCCGACGCGGTCGCGCCACTGTATGAGTCCATCAGCCGGGCTCGAGCCAGACCCACCCTCTCCGAGCTCCGCAACAGCGGGTCGCCGAACCCCAGAGGAGAATCCGATGTCCGAAGCCAAGTCTCGCGCCGTCGCCGCGCCGCCCCCGATCGCGGCCCCGACCATTCCGACCGTGTCGGTTCGTGCGTTGATGCCGTGGCTGGCTTTCGCCGCGTTGCTCGCCATCGTCGCCATGTACTTCGTCTCCGCCGAACAGGGGGCGACATCGGTGTTCTCCGGCACGGGCGTGCACGAGTGGGTGCACGACGCACGCCACCTCCTCGGCTTCCCCTGCCACTGACCGGCCGGGCGGGAACCACACGAACATGCTGAACGCCCGTACGTTCTTGGTACGCGGCCTGCTCGCCGGACTCATCGCCGGATTCGTCGCCTTCGGGGTGGCCTACGTCGTCGGTGAACCCAGCGTGAACGCCGCCATCGCGATCGAGGAGTCCGGCGGTTCCGGACACACCCATGAGACCGGCGAGGCTCACGAGCACGCCGAAGAGCCTGTGGCGGGCCAGACCGAGGTCCCCCGCTCGTTGCAGTCGACGCTCGGTCTGCTGACCGGCACGCTGGTTGCCGGCACCACACTCGGCGGGCTGCTCGGTGTGGTCGGTGCACTCGCCCTCGGTCGGCTCGGCCGGGTCACCGCGCGGGCGAGCACGCTGAGTGTCGTCGCGCTCGGCTTCGTGAGCGCCTATCTGGTGCCATTCGTCGGCTACCCGCCGAACCCGCCGGCGGTCGGCAGCGGCGAAACCATCGGCTACCGCACCGCGCTGTACTTCTCGCTGGTCGCCATCTCCCTGATCGCCATGATCACCGCCGTCCTCGTCGGTCACCGGTTGAGCCGCACTATCGGCGGCTGGCACGCTGCGCTGGTCTGCGGGTTGGGCTATCTGATCGTCTGTGTGGTGGCGATCGGGCTGCTGCCGACGTACGACGAGGTGCCGCAGGGCTTCCCCGCCAGCGTGCTCTACGACTTCCGGATGGGCAGCCTGGCTACCCAGCTCGCGTTGTGGGGTGTGCTCGGCATCGTCCTCGCAGAGTTCGTGGGGCGGCTGAGTGGCCGAGCGTCCGCCGTGCGCGAACCGGAGTCTGCCGCCGTCTCGTGATCACTGCGCCGGACCACGCGTCGACACTCGCCGCCAGGTCGCTGCTCGACGCCCTCGCGAAACCGGCGGGTGCGCTGGGTCGGATCG
>JBBSQJ010000122.1:0-12887 GCA_038257965.1 Propionibacteriales bacterium | reverse complement strand
GTCAGCAACGACTCGACGGCGGACGATTGGGCAGCCCTGGTCGTTCGGCGCAACTGCAGGTCGGGCACGAAGAACCCGATGACCGCACCGATCGGTGCAGCGATCGCCGGAACGTACAGCGGAAGATCGAAGGCGTAGCTCGCCATGAAGCCGGTGACCGTCGGCAGCACGGCACCTGTGACGGCAAGTGCCGCCTTGTCGCCGTAGAACTCAGCGACGGTCCGGGCCTGCATCCGAAGCGCCGTGCGGGTGCGATCGGACACTCGGAGACGGAGTCGTCGGACGACCCAACTGCCGAGCCGATCCGAACGGGTGACCGCAGCCAGATCGATCGACCCGAGACCGGATGGGTGTCCGGTCGGGTCCAGCCGGTCCAAGGCATCGGCGAGACGCGGCGTCCCGGGCAGGATGGCCACCGCGAGGGCAACCAGACCGGCGGCCAGCAACATGCCGGCCAGAATGGCGAACGACGTGGTCACATCGACCCACCTGAGACGGTCCTGCCGATGAGGATGCGCGCTCGCGGTCGCTGCCGCGCTTTGAGCCGCATCAGGATCAGTGACCCGGCGTACATGGCGAGCAGCGCGACGAGGATGACCTGACCCAGCGGCGTGCGGTACGCGGCGACGAAGCCCGGCTTGAAGACCACTACCGCGACCAGCGTTACCAAGGTGATCGTCGTGACCTGTCGGACGACGGTGTACGGCTTCGCCCGTTCGGTCTCGATCATGCGGCGCGCCCGTAGTTGATCCTGCAGGCTGTCGGCTAATGCGAGAAAGGTGACCGAGGCCCCGACGGATCCGCGGTTGGCGGCCAGGATCAGCGCGGCGACTACCGCGTCGGCGTCGGGAGAGTCCAGATCGTCGGCGAACCGACGCAGTGCATCGGCGGTGTCCCAGCGGTTGTTCAACCGGGCGATCAGCGTGGCCAGCGGATCGCGGATACCTGGCGGTGCAGTCCTCAGCGACGTTCGGATCGCATCCGTGATCGACTTCCCGGTGGCGAGCGTGGCGGCCAGGGAGCGCAGCCACCGGTCGAGCGCCTCCATCAGGGCTACGTCGCGCTGGACCGGCATCCGCAGCAAGAGCGGCAGACCGAGCGCCACCAGCGGCACCAGCACGACCGACAGGGTCCACCCGGTGACCACGGCGGCGAGCAGCCCGACCGCGACGCTGCCACCCAGCAGAAGGTCTCGGCGACGACCGGCTGCGCCGTCGGGACGCCGGGTGAGCCGCGTCCAGCGAGTCGACCAGGATACGCGGGATCCAGAGAGTGGTCGGCTCGCCCAGGTGCGTCGAGAGCCCAGAACGATGGCCAGTGCGCCGCCGACGACCAGCATGCCGGCGACGGCTGCGAGCGGACTCACGACCGGGTCCCCGCACGACCCAGGTCGCGGTGGAACGGCAGCAACTCAGCCTCGAAGTCGGCATCCGGAAAAAAGCCTGCCGGTCGGCCGCGACCGCCGGTGGCGTTGTACGTCAGGTGGGTGACCGGGCGTCCGGACTCGATAGCGCCGGTGACCTGGCGGATCTCGGAGATGTAGCGGCGCCGAATGCCGCCCTTCCACGTCTCGTCGCTCAGTGTGACGAAGATCAACAGATGAACATTGTGGGCGATCTGCCGGTACGCCTCGTCGATGGTCAGCACCCCGCCCTGAGCGACCCGAGAGGCGAGCCGGTCCATGATCGAGGCCGCCGAGTGGGAGTGGGTGGTGCTCATCGTGCCCGTGCCCGCCTGCATGGCCTCGAACATTGCCGCAGCTTCGCCGCCGCGGACCTCGCCGACGATCAGCCGTGAGAGATTTTGGCGCAATGCTTCCGGCATCAGGTCGGAGATGCCGAACTCTCCGACGCTGGTGCCGCCGGAGATCTCGCCGTGACCCGTCCTGGCCTGAAGCGCGAGAATGTTCTCCCGCCCTGGCTGCAGGTGGGTCATCAGCTCGTAATCCGTTTCCAGCGTCCCGAACCGCTCGTTGAACGGGATCGAGTTGATCAAGGCACGGAGGAGGGTGGTCTTGCCCGCACCTTGGTCACCGGCGATCACCATCGACTTGCGGGCCAGCACGGCGGCATCGAGGAAACGAGCCACGTCGGGCGGCATCATTGCGGTGTCAGCGAGATCGTTCAGGCTGACCTGAGTCAGCAGGTGCTGACGAATCACCACACTGGGCCGGTACGACAGGCCGAAGCCGATGGCGTGTAGCCGGAACCGCTCCCCCAGCGCGATGGTCATCGTCGGATGGGTGTCGTCGAAGGGTCGCGACGGCTGGCTGTTCTGACCGAGGAAGCGAATGGCCTCGACCAGGTCCTCGTCGGTGTCGGCCACCGGCGGCATAGTGCGGCGGCGGCCGTCGCCGTACTGGACCACGACAGAGTCGCCGCCATGGATCTCGATGTTCTCCACATCGGGTAGCTGGAGCAGCGCCTGCAGCCGTCCGTAGCCGAAGACGGCGTCCTCGACGGCCTGGACATAGGCAAGCTCCTTGCTCGTTGACCACAGTTCCGCACCGTTGCGGTGCAGCGTTCGGACGTGATCGGCGATAACCCGGCGGATGATGGCGCGTCCCATCAGTAGCCGGTCGTCGCGACTCAGCGCCCGCCGTTGCTGGCGCTGACGGGAGTCGCTCTCCTCAGTGATGACCTCGGATGCACGCCGCCGGAGCTCGACCACATCGGTCCAGTCCACCGCATCCGCGTCGAACACGGTCCGGTCCGCGATCTCGCGGGCCGAGTAGACGAACTCACCGGTGGAGACCGGGCTCGCCAGCCTGTCCCGGTTGACGTCCACGGATTGCTCGACGAGCAGCGGCACCTCATCCAGAGCGATCCGACGACGTGCGTCGTCGTGGCTGTCGATGGTCATGCGCGGACTCGATCGGTGCTGCGCCGGAGTTCGGCGGCGAGCGACGTCGTCGCGTCGGACAGCGATCGAGCGAAGGCGGAGTGATCGAAACGTCGGGGTCGAGGGCTACCGTCTGACAGATGGGTCGCCGCGACTGCATCGTAGGCGACAGCGGCCAGCACCCTCGAATCCAGCGCGCGGCCGATCTCGCTCGCCGAGTACGGCCGATCAGGCCCGATCACGATCAGGCCGGGCGGCTCGTCGGCAGTGGTGGATCTGGCTTGCTCCACCAGCGTCGCCCGATGAACGCGAGCCGAGGTCACGGCTCGCAGATCGGATCCGAGGACGACGGCGACGGTGGCGGCCGACTCGACCAGCGGCCCGGGCAGACCCTGCGCTCCCATCCGCCCGGCATCGACGATCACGTCGAACCCGGCGTCGTCGATTCGCTCGAACGCCTCCACCAGATCCGACCAGACGCCCGCGAACAGGGCGGCACTTCCTGGCTTGGCGAAGCCCGGCAGGAGGCGCCGGCTCGGCTGGTCACCGTCGGTCAGCGGGACCGTCTGATCGATGACCACTTCCTCGAGGGTGCGGCGATCGCGATGAGCCTCCGCGACGCGCAGCAGGCCTTTTCCGCCGGCGCCGCGACCACCGAGGAAACCGGCCAGCACGGATTGGTGCGCGCCCGGGTCGCAGTCGGCGAGCAACACCGAGCGTGGCCAGGTCAGGGCGAGGCCGACCGCAAGTGTGGTGACACCCGGCGAGCCCGAGGTCGACGTCAGGACGAGGATGCTCATCTCGACCTTACTTGTCCGCGTCACGCAAAACGGCGATCCGGTCCTGCGCAGCGAGCTGGGCGATCACCGGCGCGTCGGCTGCCGCGACATCGACATTGAGCAGGACCGACGTGCCGTCGGCTCCGTCGGTGGTGTCCACCACTCGGCCGAAGTAGGCCTGGGCAGGTGCGACGCCCTGCCCGGAGCTCTGATCGCCGGCGGGCAGCGCGACCAGCCGTAGGGGTGCGCTGGCGGGGAGCAGACCGACTGGAGCCCTTCCCTGGCCGAGCTTCAGGCCCACCAATGCGCGGCCGGTCGCGGGCATGGCCTGGCCCTGGACCGCCGCGGCAGGGACCAGGGAGCCCTCGACCAGGTCGTACCCGGCCCGCTGCCCGATCAGGCTCGCCAATGCCTCGGCCGGGACGGTACTGACCTTGGTTGCTCCGCTGACCGCGGTGGTGGTCAGATCCGTCGCCTGGATGACGGCGCCGCGGTGCACGGTCTTGGCCATCGCGACGACGGCGGACTGCGCGGCCAACTGCGCATAGATCATGTACGACAGCAGCCCGCCCAGACACAGGGCGACCACACCGAGCGCGATCCAACGCGGGTTGCGCCGACCGGCGATCTGCGGTGGCT
This sequence comes from Propionibacteriales bacterium, assembly GCA_038257965.1. Lineage (GTDB taxonomy): Bacteria > Actinomycetota > Actinomycetes > Propionibacteriales > Propionibacteriaceae > Microlunatus. The sequence continues at coordinate 8,628 of JBBSQJ010000122.1, read as the reverse complement.
CGGGGAGGCGGGGCGCCTGTTCTGTCCCGGTCGGATTCCGATCGGACTCGGCCGTCGCGTCGGGACTCGAGCGGCGGAGCCGCGCGAGATTGCGTCGGGTGCTGGTCTTGATCTTGGTGTCGATGCTCATCTTTGCCTTGGGGTTCAGCGGTCGCGACCGGTGGGGACGATGTTGGCTTGGGCGCTTCCGGCGCCGGTGACGTTGGCGATGCCGATCACCGAAAGGAAGGTCGTGTCGGCCGAGCTGGTGGTGTGGACCGAGACGATCCCGTCGTGGATCGACACGCGCCCGGTCACGCCGGGCTGACCGGCCAGGTACGTTCGTGCGGCGAGCACAGCGGCCGAGGCAGGATCGTCGGCAGACAGTTCCTGGGTGGCCGCGGCGTTTCCGGCCGTACGGGCAGCACCCGCCGCAGCAGCGTCCGCCCGGCTCGTGGCGTCCACCTTCTGGCCCCCGTCGATCACCAGCCCGGCGGTCAAGATCATCGCCGCCATGATCAACAGTGCCAGCAGGCTGACCGACTGTCCCCGCTCGTCGGTGGTCTGCCTTCCCCGGTTCATGATCGTGTCCGGTAGGTGTCGAGGGCGGAACCTTCGGTCCCAGTGAGGGTCATGGATCCGGGAAGCCCAGGCAGCAGCACGTCGGAGAAGGTGACCGTGCAGTTGACTGTGGCGCTGACGGTCGCCGGCACGCCGACCGAGACCGCGAACGCTCCCGTGTCGATCGAGGCCGACTCGTCAACGCAGCGCAAACCACCGGTAGCCAGTGACGAGCGTGCGGCATCCCTCCCGGCGACACCTGCTTCGCCGGCGGTGCGAGCCAGCGATGCCGCTCTCGAGGCAGATTGGGCAGCCTGGGCCACCGTGCTCTTGGCGAACCAGATGCGACCGCCGGCGATCAGCAGTCCGAGCATGATGATCAAAGCGGGCACGATCACCACGAGTTCCACGGTTGCAGCACCGCGTTCGTCTCGAGCGGGAAGGCTCATGGTCGTGTCGCTCTCTCCACTGGTGCGGACGCTTGTTCGGTGATCGTGGCCAGACCGAGGTCGAGCATCAGCGGGGCCCTCCCGTTGACCACTACCTCGACCTGGGTTCCGCCGCGACGGGCGTCCACGGTGACGTCGCTGAGACCGCCGGCGCTCGCCAGTCGAGCGGCTGTCTCGCGGCCTTGCGCCGCGCTGCCGTAGCTGCCGCGGGCGATGTCGGCGCCGGCCGCGGCGGCGCGGGCGGCGACGGTATGGCCGTGCACCCAGATGCCAGCCTGGATCACGCCGAGCGTCACCAGCATCAGCACGGGGAAGATCACGGCGTGCTGCACCGACTCACTCAACCCGCGCTCGTTGCGCTTGCTGATCATGATCAGCCCGGCATGTGGCTCTTGACGTACGCGGTGATCGCGGTGATCACCGCGAACGCGACGCCAACGGCACCGGCCAGGAGGATAGCGTTCTCGGTGGACTGGGTGAGGCCGCGCTCGTCGCGCTCGGCATGGCGGATGAACACGAGGGTGCCGACCAGGGCCGTGGTGAGTTGCTTGATCATCGGGGGAGCCTTCCTTCTTTCTACGGGGGTTGACCGGTCAGCGAACGAGGATTTGGAGTTCGCCGACGGGGACTTGGGTGGACGAGCTTTGTGTGAACGGGATGGTGCCGGTGGTGCCGTTGATGTTCCAGTCGACTGCCCAGTGGGTCCTGGCGGTGACCGTGTAGTTGCTCTTGGGCAGCGAGGGTTTGGTATAGGTGTAGCCGCAGGTCGGCGACGCCTTGCCGGCCGCGACCGACGTCGTCCAACGCGTTCCGGTGCTCGCGCAGCCGACGGTGTGACCATCACCCATGTCGAAGGTGATGCTGGTGATCCGGGCGTCCAGCGACACCGAGAGGGCTCCATCGGAGTCGGTCACCGGTGCCGGGTTGGTGTTGCCGTCGACCCACAGCCACAGCGGATAACCGACCGCAGCCATCTTCCAGCGGTTGATCGACGGGGGTGGGCCGACCGACGGGGTCGGAGCCGTGAGGCGAAGCCGAGCGACCGCTTCGCTGGCGACCACGCTGGGATTCACTGCTGGGGCGGTGCAGCCGGAGGTGCAGATGACGTATGGGCCCTGGTCGACCCCCGCGGGCGGCGTGAATCCGCGGGTTGTCTGGAGTCTCCAGCCGCCTTGTCGGGATGAGGACACGTCCGCATTCGATTTCGAAGCCCCGATATTGTCCGCGTCGGTGTGCATGGACTTTGTCGACGCACGGGCTGTGCCGGTTCGGCTGTTGAGGTGGACGTCCGCATGCGCGGACGGTGTCGGGAGCAGTGCAAGGAGAATTCCTGAAGCGGCTGCCGCGGCGACAGTCGAACGAGAGGGACCAACGCGCCTACTCATTGCAGGATGTCGCCTTCCTGTCATCGCCGTCCCAGACCTTCCAGACGCCATCGATTGATCGCACCCGAAGGTCAAGCTTGCTGACTACCCCGTGAGACAGGGGCTTACCCTCCGCGTCATACGTCGTCACTTGGCGGCCGTCCTCGCAAACTCCCAGTTCAAGTTGCTTTGCCGAATAGGAGCCAGGCGTGACGTAGCCGATCTTTATCGAACCCTTCTGCGTCGTCCCCTTTCCGTCGCGGAGGAAGCCTGCGAAGGTCTTGAGGTAGGGGCCTCCGGCTGTGGCCTTCATCACCGCAGAAGGGCCTCCCGCATAGCCCGCTTGCCGCAGTCGATCGAACTCGGCACTGAACGTCCGATACGCCTTCTCGGCGGCCTCGAAGTCGAGGCGGGTCTGCTTCTCGAGCTCGGTCTCGGTCGGCGACGCAGACGGCGTCGGAGTCGGCGAGGGCGTCGACGGCCCAGGGGGCGTGCACGCCACCGCGCCGAAGCACAGCGCTGCCACCGCGCCGACGACGGTGACGGCGGGAGCGCGTCTCCTGAGAACCACCTGAAGCTCCTCTGATTCGGAGGCGCCACCTTTACACAGGAGCCGGGCCATTTCCAGTTCGCCCGCACTGTGACGGCGGGTCGGCGAGGGGTCACAGGGGTGGTGTGGTATACGACCGCGGCGTGTTGGCGAGGGAAACCGTCCCGTGGGCATCCGCGTCGGATGTGAGCAACGTCTCATCGCGCGAGGCGTGTAGGGGTTCCCAGCTCTGGTCGGCTGGAGAGCGCGATCAGCCATCCCGATCCGCTCCTCTCCTCGTCCGACGCTTGGTCACCGGGCTTGCCGGTGGCGAACCCCAAGACTTGCGTCCGAGTGTTGTCAAAGGTGTTGTCCGACGCACAACCGGTGTTGTCCGAACTCCTCGGGTGTTGTCCGATTGGCCGCGGCGAAGCCGGGAGGCTGCCCCGGAGAATCGCCAAGTGTCCTGAGTGGGATCTACCCTGGAGCGCATGTGGTCGCAGAGGGAGGTCGTCGACTATGCGCTGCAGCGTCGCTCCACGCTGGAGACGCTGCGGCGGCCGGGCCGTCGTCTGGCGCGCCCGGACGCGTGCGACGCAGATCCCATGCTGATCCGCGCGGCGAAGCATCACGGCGAACCGTCGGATCCGACCTGCCCCGTCTGCGACCAGCCGGAACTGACCACGTTGCGCTATGTCTTCGGCGATCAGCTGGGGCAGTACTCGGGGCGGATCAAGGCCACCCGGGAGCTCGAGGTGATGGCCCATGAGTTCGGCGAGTTCAAAGTCGCGGTGGTCGAGGTGTGCCTCGCCTGCCGGTGGAACTTCATGGTCCAGACCTATCTGCTCGGTGACGGGGTGAAGCGCAAACCACCGCGCCGGCAACCGACTGTCGAGGATGTGTATGGCTGACCCCACCCGGGGACCCGTGGATCCGTCCGTGAAGGCATCCGGTTCGCCGAAGAAAGCGAAGAAGCCGAAGTCCAAGGGACGACTATGGGCGGGCCGGATCGGCAAGGGCGTCGCGGCAGTGGTGTTGCTGGGCATAGTGGCCGTCACGGCGGTGGTTTTCATCGGCTACGCCACCGTCCAGCGTCCGAACCCCAATGCCGACTTCGAGACCGCGACGACGTTCGTCTACTACAACGACGGCAAGACCCAGCTTGGCAGTTTCGCCATCCAGAACCGCCAGCCTCTGACGTTCGACGAGATGCCGCAGAGCATGAAGCAGGCGATGGTTGCCGCCGAGAATCGCACGTTCTGGACCGATCCGGGCATCTCTTTGCGTGGCATGATCCGCTCGGCCTGGGTGATCGCTCGTGGCGGGGAACTGCAAGGCGGGTCGACCATCACCCAGCAATACATCAAGATCCTCTACCTGAACTCCGAGCAGACGCTGACCCGGAAGTTCAAGGAACTGTTCCTGGCGTACAAGATCAACGATCAGATGACCAAGGAGCAGATCCTCGAGGGTTATCTCAACACGATCTACTTCGGGCGGGGTGCCTACGGCATCCAGGCCGCCAGCAAGGCGTACTTCAACAAGAATGCCAAGAACCTCACGGTGCCCGAGGCGGCCGTACTCGCAGCCGTCGTCAACAACCCGAGTCTGTTCGACCCAGGCGTGTCCGAGGACAACATCGCGCGGCTCACCGAGCGCTACCACTACGTGCTCTCCTCGATGGCTGAGATGGGAAACATCACTTACGAGGAGGCCGCGGAGTATGCGGAGCTTCCCGAGTTCCCCGACGTGCCGACCAACGAGCGCTACGGCGGCCCGAAGGGCTTTCTGCTCAAGATGGTCGAGCGTGAGCTGACCGCGGCCGGGTTCGATCCCGGACAGATCTCCGGCGGTGGTCTGCGGATCACGACGACGTTCGACAAGAAGTCACAAGACGCGGCCGTCAAGTCGGCCCAGAACAACACCAAGCAGGCCGCCGACGCGGCCGGACAGAAGGCGAGCAAGCTGCACGCGGCGATCGCATCGGTCGAGGTCGGCAGCGGAGCCGTGCTCGCGTTGTACGGCGGGCCCGACTACGTGAAGAACTCCCGCAACTGGGCGACCACACCGCGCCCGACGGCATCGACGTTCAAGACGTACGCGGTCGCGGCCGGTCTGAAGGACGAGTTCAGCTTGCGCTCGATCCTCAAGGGCGACACCTGGACTCCCGACGGTGACAGCACGCCGGTGCGCAACGAGTTCAGCTATCAGTACGGTCCGGTCACCCTGCTCAAGGCCACGACCGACTCGATCAACACCGCCTTCGTCGATCTGACCACCCAGATGGATGACGGCCCGGGCAAGGTGATGGAAGCTGCCGAGGCCGCCGGCGCCCCCAAGGGCGCAGGGTGGGACGACAACGACCGGATCGCGCTCGGCACGGCCGAGGTCAGCCCGCTGAATCAGGCGAACGCGTACGCCACGTATGCCAACGACGGCACCGCGGTCGACGCCCACGTAGTCAGCGAGGTCAAGGACGCCTCGGGCACGGTCGTCTACCAGGCCGCGCCAGGGCAGAAGCGGGCGGTCAGCAAGGACATCGCCCACGACCTGACCTATGCGCTGGAGAACGTGGTCGAGCAGGGCACCGGTTCGACCGTCCGGACCCTCGACATCCCGATCGCCGGCAAGACCGGCACGAAGGACGTCGAGGACGATATCGTCTCGGCCTGGTTCGTCGCCTACACCAAGCAGATCTCGACCGCCGTGATGTACGTCGCCGGTGACGGCGGCAACGCCGACCTCGACGACTTCCGTCGACCCGGCGACAGCACGTTCTTCGGAGGGACCTATCCCGCCCTGACCTGGGCCGATTACATGAAGGTGGCCACCGAGGGCCTGCCGGTCGAGAAGTTCGCCGAGCCGGCCTGGGTGAACAAGGACTCGGCCCCGAACCAGGGGACCAGCGTGCCGACCACGACGCGACCGACCGGGACCGCCACCTCACAGGCGCCGACGAAGACGCCGAGTTCGGCCCCGAGCACGAGCGAACCGACTCAGAGCGCGACCACCGCGCCCACGACCCAGACGGCCACGCAGCGTCCATCCGGCGGTAGCAGCAGCGCCAGCAAGCGTGGCGGTACCGGAAACGCCGGGGAGAACGGTGGCAACCGCAACGGCGACGGCCGAGCCGACGGCGGCGGCTGATGCCGCTGGTCCGGGACTCCTCACCGGACGCCAGCACAGGTGGCGCACCCGCCGCTGACGGTGGAGCGCCCAGCCGGCGCGCTCCCGGCAGTCCCTCACTGACCGACGGGTTCGTCCGGAGCGTCAGCGCTCGGCTGGGTGGACCCATCGGCCGACACGCGGCCACCGCGACCCACTGGTGGAGCCCGGAGCGGGTGGTCCTGCTCACCGCGACGATCTGCTACCTGCTCGGGGTGACCTGGCGGCTGCCCTGCCGGATCACCGAGCCGGGCCAGAACCCGGACCAGTTCAAGCTGATGTGCTACTCCGACATCGGGCTGCTGTACGGGAGTCGCGGCCTGCAGCAAGGCAACGTCCCGTATCTGGACTCCGGCAACTACGACGTACTCGAGTATCCCGTGCTCACGGGATGGTTCCTCGATCTCGAGCGTCGGATCGCGGCGCTGTTCGGGGCGCCGCAGGGCGCCGAGCTGAGCGACACCCAGCGGGTGCACTCGACGTTGGTCTTCTTCGACGTGAATGTCGTGCTGCTGGGTGCCTGCTTCCTGGCCGCCGTCTGGGCATTGCTGCGAACGATCCCGGACCGGCCCTGGGACGTGATGATGCTCGCGGCCTCGCCCTGCGTCGCCGCGGCGGCCCTGATCAACTGGGACCTGCTCGCCGTCGCGCTGATCACCATCTCGCTGATGTTCTGGTCGCGGGAAAGACCCGGCTGGGCGGGCATCCTGATCGGTCTGGCCGCCGCCGCAAAGCTCTACCCCCTGTTCCTGCTCGGCCCTCTCTTCCTGCTCTGTCTGCGCAGCCGGAGGCTGCACGCGTTCGGCGTGACGGTCGCCACCGCCATCCTCAGCTGGAGCGCGGTCAACCTGCCGGTACTGCTGCTCGCCCCGGACGCCTGGCTGCACTTTTGGCGATTCAACGCCGACCGGGGGCCCGATCTCGGCTCGATCTGGTACGTCTTGAGCCTCGCCGGCTACGAGATCGACCACGTCAACCTGCTCAGTAACGGGTTCTTCCTCCTCGGCTGCCTGGCCGTCGCCGCGCTGGTCCTGATCGCCCGTCGGCGTCCGCGCTTGGGCCAGGTCGCCTTCCTGGTGCTGCTGGCGTTCGTGATGACGAGCAAGGTCTACTCGCCGCAGTACGTTCTCTGGCTCGTTCCATTGCTGGTGCTTGCCCGGCCCCGCTGGCGGGACTGGTGGGTTTTCACCACCGGCGAGCTGCTCTACTTCGGCGCCATCTGGTGGTTTCTCGGCGGCCAGCTCGCGCCCGGTGGTGGCGATCAGGTGCGGCTCTACTGGCTGGCCGTGATTGTCCGGCTGTGCACTCAGGCCTACGTAGGCACCCTCGTCGTCCGCGACATCTTGCGGCCCGAGAACGACCCCGTCCGCCGTGACGGGGTGGACGATCCCGCCGGCGGGGTGCTCGACCGGGCCGATGACGCATCGTGGATGCCGCGTGCCGGGCGGCTCGAGGCAAGCACGGCAGTGGTGCGCGCCGACGCCGACCCGGTCCAGCCGGAGCGGGTCGCGGTGGTCTCCCGCGATGACCCAGCCGGGCAGGTCGCCGATGCCCTCTGAGGCGACCGAACCGGCCGAGCGGGCCCGGGCCGGATCCCGCTGGCGGGGTGCAGTGGTGGGAACGCTGTCGAACGGGCGGCTGGTCGTCCAGGCGTGGCTGCTCAGCCGGGGTATGATCGCTCTCGTCGCGCTGTTGCTGGCGGTCTTCCAGGGCCGCAGCCTGGTCGATCAGGTGAGCAACTGGGACGTCCAGCACTTCACCCGGCTAGCGCTCGGCGGCTATCTCGCCGAACCCAACGGCCAGCTGATGGCATTCTTCCCCGGCCTCCCCGCGATCCTCGGCGCCTTCGCCCGGCTCGGCGTGCCGATCTGGCTGACCGGTGTGGGGCTGGCCGCGGTCGGATCCGCCCTGGCGGCTGCCGCACTGGTCCGGCTGGGCGGCCCCTGGGCCGCGATCGGCTGGCTGTTCGCGCCGACGGCGGTGTTCACCGCGGTGCCCTACACCGAGTCGCTGTTCTGCGCGGCGGCGTTCTGGGCGTGGGAACGGGCCCGCGCCGACCGGTGGGCCGCGGCGTCGACGCTGGCGGCAGTGGCCTGCACGCTTCGGGTGTCCGGCCTCTTCCTGGTCGGGGCGCTGGTCGTGATGATCCTGACGACGTGGAGGACCTCGTGGCTGACCCGGCTGCGCCGGGCGGTATGGCTCCTCCTCCCGGCCGCCGTCCTGGCCGTCTTCGCCACGTATCTCTGGACGCTCACCGGCAGCTGGACGGCTTGGTATCACGCCCAGACCACCGGCTGGGTCCGGCAGTTCACCTGGCCGTGGGAGTCGTTCCTGAACACCATCCCGGCGACATTGCCGGGCGCCTATCCCGATCACCCGTGGTGGGCTGCGGTATTTCGGGCCGAGATGGCGTCCATGGTGCTGGGCGTGATCGTCACCGTCTACTGCCTCCTGCGGCGCCGTTGGGCCGAAGCGAGCTGGGTCGCGGTTCAGGTGCTGGCCTTTTCTCTGTCGTACTGGTTCTTCTCGGTCAACCGGGCGATCCTGCTCTGGTTTCCGCTCTGGGTCATGCTCGCCGAGT
>JBBSQJ010000121.1:0-12916 GCA_038257965.1 Propionibacteriales bacterium | reverse complement strand
CGTGATCAAGGCGACTGCCCGCTGGACCTCGCCGCTGTCCCAGCACGCCTCGGCCGCGTCGAGGAGCCAGCCCTGTCGACGGTCCGGGTCGGCGGTGAGCTCGGCCGCGCGCTCGTAGGCGCGGGCGGCGAGATCGGTCGCCGCTCGGTGGACGGCCGCAGCACCGAGGTCGGCCAGTTCACCGGCGACATCCTCGTCCGGGGGCATCGCGGCGGAGGCACGGTGCCAGACGGCCCGGGCCGGGTCCAGATCGGCCAGCGCCTCGGCCAGAGCCAGGTGAGCCTCACGGCGCAGGGACGACGGCGCGGCCTGGAAGACGGCCGAGCGGACCAGCGGATGGACGAAGTCCACCCGGTTGCCGGCGACGGTGAGCAGCCCACGCTCCTCGGCGGCGGCCAGGTCTGCCTCGCTCGCGTCCTGCCGGACGGCGGCGCTCAACAGCACGGTGAGGTCACCACTGTCGTCCGCCGCGGCCAGCAGGAGCAGCCGGCGGACCCGAGCATTGAGGCCGACCGTCCGGCTGAGGTAGTCGGCCTCGAGATGCCCGGTCAGCGCCAACGGCTCGACGCGGGCCTGCCTGCGCCCGTCCGCCGACAGAGCGAGAAGGGCCAGCGGGTTCCCGTGGGCGGCGGACTTCACCGCATGCCGAGCGGCCGGATCGAGTTCCGGTCGCTCGTCGAGCAAGCGGTCCGCGGAGCCGTCTTCGAGCGGCGCCACGGTCAGCCATCTCAGGTCGGAGAGCAGCCGACCGGTTTGGCTCAACGGCCCCGCGGCGTCCATCCGGAGGGTGAAGATCATCGCCACCCGGTCGTCGCGCAGCCGACGCGCAGCGAAGGTCAAGACTCCTAGCGACTGCGGATCGACCCATTGGACGTCGTCGACGAGGCAGACGACGGGCCGTTCCTCGGCGAGCGTCGCGAGGAGTTCGACGACGGCCGCTGCCACCAGGAAGCGGCTCGGCACCTCACCGGCCTCCAGTCCGAGAGCGCCGGCCAACGCGTGCCGCTGAGGGCCCGACAGTGAGGGCAACCGATCCCGCACCGGGCGCAGCAAGGCATGCAGCCCGGCGAAGGGCATGGCCGTCTCGGCCTGCACACCACGGATCTGGAGCACGGTGGTGTCGCCCGCCCGCTCCGCGGCATACCGCAGCAGTGCGCTCTTGCCGATGCCAGCCGCACCGGCCAGCACCAGGCAGTCGGACCGGCCACGTCGGGAGCCGTCGAGCAGTTCCTCGATCAACTCGCATTCGGCACCACGGCCGTGCAACATGGGACAACCTTAAGGCGGATCGAGTGGTCGGACGACGTCGGGAGGATCGGCGATTCCACCGATGTGACCGGTGGGGACGCTGCCTACCGTGTCTGGTACAGGCTCTAACACGCTGGAGGTGCTCGGTGGCCGGTTACGAGGTGTCGACCACGATCGGCGCACCCATCGACCTGGTGTGGCGGCTGCTTACCGACGTCGAACGGATGCCGGAGTGGACCTCCAGCATGCGTTCGGTGCGGCTCCTGGACTCGCGCGAGCTCGGCCGAGCGAGTCGGGTCCGCATCAAACAGCCGTGGCTGCCCCTCAGCACCTGGACGGTCGACCTCTTTGACCCGCCGCGGTACTTCGACTGGCGGTCGCGCACGGGCTTGGTGGAGACGGCCGCGACCCACCTGCTGGAAGATCGTGGGCGCGCCACGGCGGTCACCTTCTCACTCACCCACTCAGGACACGGAGCGGCGACCGTCGGACGGTTGATCGGGGCGCTGACCAGACACTACGTGGACAGCGAACTGAACGGACTCCGGACTCGAGCCGAACAGAGTCCCACCTGACGCCAAGACTTTGCGGGCTTCTCGACGCGTGCCTCTGCCGGCCCCGCGGCGGGAGACAGCCGAGGTGCCGGCCCGAACCGCAGGAAGGACACGATGATCGCCACGACCTGGATCCACCCGCTGACCGCGGGAAGTCGAGGCGTCGCCGAGCTGGGCGGCAAGGGCGACTCGCTGGCTCGGCTGGCCGCCGCCGGTTTTCCGGTGCCGGAAGGCTTCTGCCTGACCACCGCAGCGTACGAGAGTCACGTCGGCCGGCACGGTCTCGATGAGGCTGCCGCTCAGCACCATCCTGAGGACATCACCTCGGTGTTCTCCCAGCAGCCGATCGCCGACGAACTCGCGGACGCCATCGTGTCGGCCTATGCCGATCTCGGATCACCGGCAGTCGCGGTGCGGTCGTCGGCAACGGCCGAGGGACTCCGCGGTGGCTTCGTTCGCCGGGCAACTGGACACCTTCTTGAATGTGAGCGGCGACGATGCGCTGCTGGCGGCGGTGCGGCGCTGCTGGGCCTCGGTATGGACCGACCGTGCGCTGGCGTACCGCGAACGCCACGGCGTATCCGCGGCCGGGCTCGGCGTCGCGGTCGTCGTCCAGCGGCTCGTCGACGCCGACGCGGCGGGGATCATGTTCACGGCCGACCCGATGACCGGCGCCACCGATACGGTCCAGATCGACGCGGCCTGGGGGTTGGGCGAGGCGGTGGTCGCCGGCTCCGTCACGCCCGACACGTTCCGCATCGACTCCGCCACCAAACGGCTGTCGGGCCAGACCATCGCCGACAAGCAACTGATGACCGTACGCCAGTCGACAGGCACCAGGACCGAGCCGGTCCCGGCCAGGTTGCGCCGCAGGCCGTCGCTGACCACCCGGCAGGCCGAACAGCTGGCCGAGTTGGGGCTCGACATCGCCGCCCTGTACGTCGGTCCGGTCGACGTTGAGTGGTGCCGTTGCGGCGATGAGCTCTCCATCCTCCAGGCCCGCCCCATCACCACCGGTGCCGACGGATCGACACCCGATCCTTGGAACGACTCGCGCAACACCTACGCACTGTGGACCAGCACCAATATCGGTGAGGCCATGCCGGACGTGCTGACTCCGACATCATGGTCGATGGCCGAACTCTTCCTGCGCGACGCGATGGCGACGTCGTCGATCCCGCCGCACCTGGGCTACGGCCGGGTCGGCGGGCGGGTGTACCTCAACCTGACCGTCATGTACGGTCTCGCTCGCCTGCTCGGCGTGTCCGAACGCCGGATGCGGTCCATGACCCGGGAGGTCCTCGGCAGTGTTCCCGACGAGGTGTGCGTTCCTGCGCTGCACGCGTCCCGGCTGAAGCTGCTGGCGGCAACCATCCCGGTGGGCGTCGACGTACAGCGCCGGGCGCGACGCGACCTGAAGCGGTTCGACGCCTACCTCGGTGCGCACCCGGCCACGTGCCATGACTTGCGGACGACGATCAGCCGCGTCGACGATCCGGTCGAACTGGCGGCCCTGTGGCGCTCGACCATCCTGCCCGGCTTCCACGAGGTGAACTGGATGCTGTCGGCCGCCACCCGATCCAGCGGATTCTCCTTCGTCACCATGCGGGAGCGGTTGCGCCGCCTGGTCGGCGAGGAAGACGCCAACGCCATCTTGACCGGGCTCGGCGGCGCCGCCGGCGATCTGGCCAGCCTCGGTCTGATGAGGGGGCTGGAGGACCTGGCGTCGGGCACGATCGGGCGCCAGCAGTTCAACGAGACCTACGGGCACCGCGGACCGCACGAGTTTGAGATCTCCACGCCACGTCCCGCCGAGGACCCGGGTTGGATCGACGACCAGCTCGCGCAACGGGGCGCCGGGGGGCCTGGATACCACGGTCTGCTGAGGGCCCAACACGATGCGCGCGACGCCGCCTGGGCACGGGTTCGTCGAGACCACCCACGCGAGGCGGAACGGCTGGAGCCGAAGCTCTTCCGATGGAGCCTGGTCGGCCGGAATCGTGAGTGGGCCCGGACCGAGGTGGTCCGCTACTTGTGGGTGCTGCGGACGTACGCGATCCGGGCGGGTGAGCTGACCGGGCTCGGCGACGACATCTTCTTCCTCGACGCCGATCACATCGTCGACGCGCTGGACGGCGCAACGGTGGACCGTGCCGCCATCGCCGCCGCACGGCGGGCGTACGACGGCTACCGGATGCTGCCCGGCTATCCGCCGCTGATCCTCGGCCCCTTCGATCCGCACCGGTGGGCGGCCGACCCCGACCGCCGCACCGATCTCCATGCCCCGGGACTGGGGCTGGCACCCGGGACGGGCGTCCGGGGATTCCCCGGCTCGGCCGGTCGCGTCGAGGGCGTCGTCCGGGTGATCCTCGATCCGGCCGACGGTGCAGAGCTCCGGCCCGGCGAAGTGCTGGTCACAACCGTGACCAACGTCGGCTGGACCCCGATCTTCCCGCGTGCCGGCGCCATCGTCACCGACGTCGGTGCCCCGCTGTCCCACGCGGCCATCGTGGCCCGGGAGTTGGGCATCCCCGCGGTTGTCGGCTGCGGAAACGCGACGGCACTGCTGGCGACCGGCGACCGGGTGCGGGTCGACGGCGGGGCGGGCACGGTGGAGCGGCTGACGGGTGACCCCGATGATCATGGCGGCCCGGCGGAGCCGTCGTGATGGGTGGATCGAGGCGACTACCCGGCGGAAGGTTCAGGGCACCGGTGCGGTGTGAGTGCCCTTCGACAGGCTCAGGGCACAACTGGGAAGGCTCAGGGCAATGGCTGCGGTGTGAGTGCCCTTCGACAGGCTCAGGGCACAACTGGGAGGGTTCAGGGCACAACTGGGAAGGTTCAGGGCATTGGTGCGGTGTGAGTGCCCTTCGACAGGCTCAGGGCACACTGGGACAGCGGGTAATGATCATTTCGTCAGGACGCGGCCGGCGAACTCGGCGATGAGGTTGGCGAGCCGCTTCGGGGCCATGCCTTGTGCGCCATGCCCCTGGCCGCTCATCGTCACCCGCTCGGTGGAACCGATCACGGCCTGTAGCGCGTCCAGGCGCCGGGCCAGGTGCGCCGGACTGCGATCACCACCCAGGAGCATGACCGGAACCCCGATCGATGCATAGCTGTCGAGGCGATTGCCCAACCGGCTGATCGCCAACGTGTCGTCGATCTGACGCGGCGCGAGAGCCACCTGCCGGGGCTTTCGTCCTGGCCACCTCGCGGACACATCGACGATCGCACCGGAGAGTGCCGCCTGCCAGGCCGGGGACTCCACGATGTCGCGTAGGAAGATCCGAAACGCTGCACCTGGCCGGCCGGCGGTGACGGCGTCCTCGGCCGCTCGCTCGGCCTTCGGGGATCCGAGTGGCAGTTCGGTGACCAGGGGTGGCTCGTAGACGACGCCGCCGGCAAACGCCTCGGGTCTGTCCGCCAGTGCCTCCAGCGCGACAATTCCGCCCGAGGAGTGACCGACGATCAACAGCCGCTGTTCGATCGCTTCTGCGATGGCGAAGATGTCGGTCGCCTCTTCCTCAAGGGTGAGGGAGCGGTCGTATTCGAGGTCGAACCGATAGCGCCGCCGGCGCAGTCGGAGCACTCGAAATCGCAGCGCCAACTGTCGGGCGACCTTCGCCCAGGAGGTGCCGTCGTCCATCCCCGGATGGACGATCAAGATCACCGGTCCGTCACCCTCGTCCAGGGCCTGCACCGGTGTCCCGTCCGCGGCTTCGGTGCTGAAGAGCCTGGGAGATTCGTTCATGCGATCACCTTCCTGCCGGTCCTGGCTTGTGCACCGGCCTGCTGGTTGTCCGTCACGCGGAATTCTCGTCGGTACCCGGCCCGACGTGACTGGCCGGCACCAGATCTCGAGCCGTCTGTTCGGCCAACTCCTTCAGCGTGATCAACTGTTTGCGCATCATGATCAGATCGCCCCAGGCCAACAGCTGGGTGCGCACCGCCTGCCACCAGTGGGTGGGTGGGTGGAGGAGCAGTCGGACGACCAGCCTGCTGGTCGTGGGTGAAGTGGGGGTGACGTGATAGCTCAAGGCCACCACCCCGTACAGGCGCTCGGCAGCGGGAATGGCGCGTCCGGTGAGGTGTTCGTCCTCGGCGAAGTCGGTGATGTCGGCGATGAGCAACCGCTGGCCGGTGGCCAGCGCCTCCGCCCCGGACGTCAACGTCCTCGGGCTGCGTCGGCCCAGGTTGTCGATCCAGTCGTAGCTGTAGGGCGCCTCGCGCAGCTGACACAGCCAGCGGAACACGACGGTCGCGGGAGCCTCGATGTCGATGCCGCGCGTCCACCGCTGGACCGGCATCGGCACCAGCCGGTCACACGGATACTCCGCGGCTACCTCGGACGGCGTCACGTTCCAGGCCTGCGGTACGGAGGTCGACGGCATCGTGACGTCTTCGGAGGTGCTCCCATCGCCCTGGACGCTGGTGGTACGGTCACCCGCCGCAGGGTCCTGGCGGTTGCGGGACCGACGAGCGGCTGACTTGGCCAACCTCCGTCGGTGCGCGTCCGCGACCAGTTCTTGCGCACGTTGCCGGTGCAGCAGGTGATGGGAGAAGTCGTTGTTCACACTCATCGCACGCCCTTCCTTCTCCGGAGGTGGCCCGCCCGGACCGGGGTGACCACGGCACTTGTGTTGCTCACAAGGGAAGCCTCGTCCGAACGACGTCCCCCGGCATCGGCGAGATCGCCCAATTCGCCGGTATGCCGGCCTGGTAGCGGTTTCGACGACAGCGCCGGGGAAGTCTCGGCCATCTTGCGGATGTGATCGGCGGCGAGGCGCCGTAGCGTCGGAAGCTATGCGCAGGTTGGATGAACGTCCGAAGCTGGTGGGGTGGCGACTGGCCCTCGGTCTGCTGGCGTCGGCGGCCACGGTGAGTCTGCTGGCGGCGACCGGCGTGGTCGTGCTGGCTACTGTCGGCGCCTCGTTGCCCTGGGCGATCGTGGGCGGACTGGGCACGGCGGTGCTGGCTTCCTGGGGGTTCGCAGCTGTGCTTCGCCGGCTGGCCGGACGTCGTCGGGCGAATGGTCCTCGAGAAAGTGTCATCGGCGACTGGTTCCGTCGACCCATCGGCACGATCCTGGTGCTGTTCGTCGCCGCGGTGCTCAGCCTCAGCTGGTTGGTGCCTGGAGTCCCCGCTCCCACCCAACCGAGATCGAGCGAGGCCGCCGCCCTCGACGTCCGTTGGCTGGACCGGCCGGACGGGTCCCGTTTGGCCGTCCACGTCACCCGGCCCCGGCGGCTACCCGACCGCCGCTGGTGATCGTGCATGGCGGACCGGGCGTGGCCGACATGGCGCACGACGTGCCGGCGTTCGCGCCGCTGGCCACGGATCGCGACGTCTACGTCTACGACCGGGTCGGCACCGGCGCCTCCACCCGGCTGGCGGACCCGCTCGGCTACACGATCGGACGGGCGGTGCAGGACCTGGAGGCGTTGCGGGTCGACATCGGCGCCGAGACGATCGCGGTCCACGGACATTCGTGGGGTGCGAGGATCGCCACGGCCTACGCGCAGGAACATCCCGATCGGGTGGCCGCCCTCATCCTCAGCGCGCCGGGTGATCTTCCGACCGACGGCGGTCCGATGGTGACGGGCGATCTGACCACGCGACTGAATGCCGTCCAGCGGGCGCGGCTGTACCTGCGCTTGATGCGACCGCGCAACCTGTTCACGTTTGCCTTGACCGCCGCCGATCCGCGGATGGCCCACACGGTGGCGGGGGACCGGGAGATGGACGCCCGGTTCGCCGCGATCTATCGGGACAGCTCAGCCGCCTTGTTCTGCGATGCCGCGCAGACGAGTCGGCTCGGGACGGCCGGTGTCGGCTTCTACGCCCACTACGTTCCCCAGTTGCACCCCGAGCCCACCGACGAAGCGGTCGACCTGGCTCGACTCTCGAGGGTGACGGCTCCGGTGTTGTTGATCAAGCCCGCCTGTGACTATCTCCCGTGGTCGACCAGGGGTTATCGGCGAGCGTTTCCGCAAGCACGGTTGGTGATGGTGCCCGACGCCGGCCACGTGGCCTACCTGGAGAAGCCCTTGCTGTACGAGGATCTGGTCGACGCGTTCCTGGACGGGCGCGCGCTGCCGCTACCCGCGATCGACGAAACGGTCGTGCCGGCCGACTATCGGGGTACCCGGTGAAGTTCTGTTGCTGCAGGGCATTCAGACTCTCTCCTCCTCGGTGGGTCGTCGACCGGCGAACTGTCCGGTTCGGGCGGCGTCGGGAGCGCCGGGGCGTCGCCCGCCGTTGCCGAGGCTCAGGCTGGCGGCCAGACCCGCGACGAGAAACCCTGCGGCGGTGAAGGCTGCCGTTCGAGTGGCCGTGGTGAACGCTGCCTTGGCGGACTCCACCGCGGGCGCGGTCTGCGGATTGTCGGCGAGCGCCGGGATGGCCGCCCCGGCGGTGTCGCTGACCAGGTCGACCAGCTGGGTCCTGGCCGGGTCGGGCACCCCGCGCTCTTGCAGGTCGTGGTCGAACTGACTGCCGAGGACGGTGAACAACACGGTGCCGAGGATCGCGATGCCGAACGCGGAGCCGACCTGCCGGGCGGTGCTCTGGGTGCCGGATGCCTGCCCACTACGCGCGATCGGGACGTCGGCCAGCACGACTCCGGTGAGCTGGGCGGTGGCGAAACCGACGCCGATGCCGTACACGAACAGCAGCGGAGTGACGGCCAGCCAGCCGCTGTCGGGACGGATGAACAGGCCGAGACCGGCCACGCCGACGATCTCCAGCACGATGCCCAGACGCACGATGAACAGTGGACTTCTCGTGCGGCCGATGGCGGCGCCGAGGCCGCTGGCCAGGAACGATCCGAGCGCCAATGCGAGCAGCACCGCTCCGGTCTGGAACGCGGTGTAGCCCACGACGTTTTGCAGCCACAACGGCAGTGCGAACAAGATTCCGAACTCGCCGAGGCTGACGATGGCGGCGGCGATGTTGCCGTTGCGGAACGAGGCGATCGTGAACAGGTCCAGATCCAGCATGGCGACCCGTCCGTCGAGATTGCGGCGGCGCTCCACCAGCACGAAGATCGTCAGCGCCGCGCCACCGAGAACGAAGGCGACCACGATCGGTGAGAGCTCCCACGGCCAGGACCACTGGCCGATGGTCAAGGTCTCGGTGCTGCGGAACCAGCCGTACGTTCGACCCTCGATCAGGCCGAACACGAGCCCGCCGAAACCGAGGGTGCACAGCACCGCACCCCACACGTCTGTGCCCTTCTGCGACGTCTTGTCCAGGGATTCCGCAACCAGCGCGTAGAGGCCGACGATCACCACCAGTCCGGCGGGCACGTTGATGCCGAACGCCCAGCGCCAGGAGAAGTCCGTAGTGAGCCAGCCACCGAGCAGCGGCCCCAATGCGGCGGTGCCGCCGATCGTGGCGCCCCAGACGCCGAAGGCGATGCCCCGTTCGCGGCCTCGGAAAGTGGCGTTCAGCAGGGACAGCGACGTGGGAAGCATCATGGCTCCGCCGACCCCTTGGACCGCACGGGCCGCGATCAGCATCTCGCCGCTGCCGGCCATCGCGGCGAACACGCTCGAGACGGCGAACACGAATGCCCCGAGCGCGAAGAGACGTCGACGTCCGAACCGGTCCGCCAGCCGCCCGCAGACCAGCAGCAGCGCGGCGAACACCAGCGTGTAGACCTCCTGCACCCACTGGGCCTGGCTGGAGGTGATGCCGAGGTCGTCGACGATCGACGGGATCGCCACGTTGACGATCGTGGAATCGACGATGATCAGCGAAACACCCAGACTGATCACCACCAGACCCAACCAACGACGCCGGGACTGCACCGGCTCGTCCTGACCCTCCTGGTCGAGTTCCTGATTGCGGCTCACGGCGCGCTCCTCGGTGGCGTGCCCTCTGGCGGGGTCGATGAAGAATCGGCGTCTGGCGGGCCGTCCGGTTCTGGGGATTGTCGGGCGAAGTCGGCGTAGGCGGTGCCGACCTGCTCGAGGTAGTCGAGGATCGTCTGTCGCTGCTCGGAGGAGAAACCGGCGACGACCCCGTCCAACGCGGCGAGAAGGGGGGCGAGCCGGCCGCCGACTTCACTCAGTGCCGACTCGGTAGGGACCAGTTGGACGCGGCGTCGGTCGACGGAGTCTCGCCGACGCTCGACGTGTCCGGCCCGCTCCAGCCGGTCGACCAGTTCGGTGGCCGCAGCCGGAGTCAGCCCGAGACGGCCACTGAGCCACGTCGGGCCAACGGGCCCGGCGGATCCGGCGAGGTGACCCATCGCGGCCAGGTCGGTCGGGTTGGTCTGCATCCGCCGGGCGAGAGCCAGCTCCGCCTCGGCCATCGCCGTCTGCAGACGGCGCAGCTGTGAGGTCTCCGGCTCCACCCGCCAGCGGCCTGGCACGGATCTGTGAGAGTGTGTTGGTTCCACATGCGCTACAGTAGCAGTATGATTAGAAAATCTAAAGACATAGTAGACGAATTACCTGATCCCGTAAGTCAAGAGTCCGCCGTGAAGAAGGCCGCTGCCCCGGAGGGCTGGGAGTCGGTCCGCGGTCACCGTGCCGTCATGCTCACCACCTATCGACGCGACGGCTCGGGAGTCTCGACACCGGTCGGCTACGGAGTAGCCGAGGACCGGTTGTATTTCATGACGCAACCCGGGACGCACAAGGTGGGACGGCTGGCCCGCAACCCACGGTGCACGCTCGCCGCGAGCACCCTCCGCGGCGCGGTCAAGGGACCGGCCCGGCCTGGAGTCGCTCGCGTGCTGGAGGGTCCCGAGGCCGACCAGGCCGTCCGGCTGATCACCGCGCACAATCGGGTGGCTTGGTTCTTCCTGCTCCGCGGGGCTCGCCGACAGGGCCGGTCCTGGACGATCTTCGAAGTGACACCAGCCACGACCGGCGAGCGACGGGACGGCTGAGCCCGCCGTGATGGCGCCTGCCCGGCTGCTGTGTTTGGACCTCCAGTGGTCGGATAGGGCTATCCACAGCGATCCCAGCGAGGAGGGTGGCCGTGCGCACAGGGCAGTCACGAGACGCGGTCGTGATCGGCGCGGGACCGAACGGTCTGGTGGCGGCCAACCTCCTGGCCGACGCGGGCTGGGACGTCGTCGTGCTGGAGGCGCAAGGCCGAGTCGGCGGAGCGGTGGCCAGCGACGACGACGTGGCCGACGGCTTCGTGCACGACACGTTCAGCAGCTTCTATCCGCTGGCCGCAGCCTCCCCGGTGATCACCGGACTCCGACTCGAGCAACACGGTCTGCGCTGGGTGCATGCGCCAGCGGTGGTCGGGCAGCCCCTGCCGTCCGGGGAATGGGCGATTCTGCACCACGACGTCCAACGCACAGCAGCCGACCTCGACCTGCTCGGCTCCGGCGACGGTGAGGCCTGGCTTCAACTCTGCGAGCTGTGGGGCATCCTCGGCCGGCAGTTGATCGGCAGTTTGTTGTCACCGTTCCCTCCGGTCCGGTCAGGACTCGGACTGCTCGCCCGGCTACCTCGCGCCGGGGGACTCGAGTTCGTGCGTACCCTCATCGAACCCGCGGCCAGCTTCGTGCAGCACAGATTCTCCTCCGAGGGTGCCCGGTTGCTGCTTGCCGGCAACGCCATGCACGCTGACATCCCGATGACGGCACCAGGATCGGGGCTGTTCGGCATGCTGCTGACGATGCTGGGCCAGACCATCGGGTTCCCGGTGCCCGAGGGGGGCGCCGGTCGGCTCGCCGGTGCCCTGGCCGACCGTTTCACCGCGCTCGGCGGAACGATCAGGCTGGGTTCGCGAGTCGAGCGGATCGTGGTCGCCAACGGCAGGGTCGGTTCGGTGCGGACGAGCGACGGCGAAGTGGTCGCCGCGACCGCCGTGGTCGCCGACGTCGCTGCTCCGGCCCTGTACGGCGCGCTGGTGCCCTGGTCGGACCTGCCCGGTCGGGTGCGACGCCGGATGGGTCGATTCGAGCAGGATCCGGCGACGATCAAGGTGGACTGGGCACTCTCCGGGCCCGTGCCGTGGGCCAGCCCGCCGACCGTGCGGCCGGGAACCGTGCATCTGGCGGACTCCCTGGACGAGCTGACCATGGCGCAGGATAAGATCCACGCTCACGTGGTGCCGGCCGAACCGTTCCTGCTCGTCGGGCAGATGACGACGAGCGATCCGACGCGTTCTCCCGAGGGAACCGAATCCCTGTGGGCCTACACCCATCTCCCCCAGATCGTGCACGCCGACGAAGCCGGGGAAGTGAGCGGCCGGTGGGATCGTGATGACACCGAACGCCTCGCGGACCGGATGCAGGCTCGGTTGGAACGATACGCGCCCGGCTTCGGAAGCCGGGTCCGAGCCCGCCGCGTGCTGGGGCCGCGCCAGCTCCAGGAGCGGAACGAGAACTTGATCAACGGTGCCCTCAACGGCGGCACGGCCGGTCTGCAGCAGCAGTTGATCTTCCGCCCGATCACCGGGCTCGGCCGCGCCGAGACCCCCGTCCGTGGGCTGTTCCTGGGTTCGGCATCGGCGCATCCCGGCGGCGGGGTGCACGGGGCCTGCGGAGCCAATGCGGCCCGGGCCGTGATCGCCGCGTCGCGCACCGGCCGGTTGTGATGGGAGACTCGCGCACTTCGAGGCCGGCGATGGCCTCGACATCACAGCCGGCGGACGAATCAGACCGGCCCGGCCAGCAGGAGCATAGGTTTGGGTCATGACCAAACGACTGGACCTGAACGAGATCACACCGCACATCTACCGCCGGATGGGCGCGCTCGAGCAGGGCGCCCACGAGGCCAGCACGAAGGCGGGGATCGACCCAGCGCTCTACCAGCTGGTGAAGATCCGCGCCTCGCAGATCAACGGCTGCGCCTTCTGTCTGGACATGCACACCAAGGACGCCCGAGACGGCGGTGAGGTCGAGCAGCGGATCTACACGTTGAGCGTGTGGCGCGAGACGTCGTTCTTCAGCGAGCAGGAGCGGGCGGCATTGGCTTTGACCGAGGAGGTCACGTTGATCAGTCAGGGCGGGGTGAGCGAGCAGGTGTGGTCGCAGGCCGCCGAGCACTTCGACCAGGAGCAGCTGGCTGCCCTGGTCTGGGCGATCGTGGCCATCAACTCCTGGAACCGGATGGCGATCAGCACCGGCTCACCCGAACCCG
>JBBSQJ010000120.1:0-12977 GCA_038257965.1 Propionibacteriales bacterium | reverse complement strand
CCGTCGCCGAAGAACTGCTCCGCCTGCGCCACGGACATGCCCAGCACCTCGCTGATGTCCTTCTCGTCCTCCGGGCCACCGAACTTGTACTCCAGGACCTCGGCCTGGAACCGCTTGCCCTCACACTCCTCGCAGGGGGACTCGACGGTGGCCATGACGCCCAGGTCGGTGTAGATGACGCCGGCACCGTTGCAGGTGGGACAGGCCCCTTCGGAGTTGGAGCTGAAGAGCGCCGGCTTCACCCCGTTGGCCTTCGCGAACGCCTTGCGGATCGGCTCGAGCAGCCCGGTGTACGTCGCCGGGTTGCTTCGCCGCGAACCGCGGATCGCAGCCTGGTCGATCACCACCACGCCGTCACGGCCCGCGACCGAGCCGTGGATCAGGGAGCTCTTACCGGAGCCGGCGACGCCGGTGAGTACGCAGAGCACGCCGAGCGGGACGTCGACGTCGACGCCCTGGAGGTTGTGCGTGGACGCTCCGCGAATCTCCAGGACACCGGACGACGAACGCACCGCCTCCTTGAGGCTCGCCCGGTCGTCGAGATGGTGGCCGGTCGTGGTGTCACTGGTGCGCAGCCCCTCCACCGTGCCCTGGAAGCACACTGTGCCGCCCTCGGTACCGGCTCCCGGGCCGAGGTCGACGACGTGGTCGGCGATCGCGATCGTCTCCGGCTTGTGCTCGACGACCAGCACGGTGTTGCCCTTGTCCCGCAGCTGGAGCAGCAGTCCGTTCATCCGCTCGATGTCGTGGGGGTGCAGGCCGATCGTGGGCTCGTCGAAGACGTAGGTGACATCGGTGAGGGACGAGCCGAGGTGACGGATCATCTTGGTGCGCTGGGCCTCGCCTCCGGACAGCGTGCCGGACGGCCGGTCGAGCGAGAGGTAGCCCAGGCCGATGTCGGTGAACGAGTCGAGGAGGTGTTGCAGCCCGGCGAGCAGCGGAGCCACCGTTGGCTCGTCGAGCGCCCGCGCCCAGACCGCGAGGTCGCTGATCTGCATCGCGCAGACCTCGGCGATGTTCTTGCCCCTGATCTTCGAGGAGCGGGCCTCCTTGCTCAGCCGGGTCCCGTCGCAGTCGGGGCAGGTCGTGAAGGTGACGGCGCGTTCCACGAAGGCACGGATGTGCGGCTGCATCGCGTCGACGTCCTTGGCCAGGAACGACTTCTGGATCTGCGGGATCAGGCCCGTGTAGGTCAGGTTGATGCCCTCGACCTTGATCTTGGTGGGCTCCTTGTGGAGGAGGTTGTCGAGCTCCTTCTTGGTGTACTTCGAGATCGGCTTGTCCGCGTCGAAGAACCCGCAGCCGCGGTAGATCCGGCCGTACCAGCCGTCCATGCTGTAGCCGGGGACGGTGATCGCGCCCTCGTTGAGCGACCGGCTTTCGTCGTACAGCGCCGTCAGGTCGAAGTCGGTGACCGAGCCGCGGCCCTCGCAGCGCGGACACATGCCGCCGGTGATGGCGAAGCTGCGCCGCTCCTTCACTGTCTTTCCGCCACGCTCGAGCTTGACCGCACCTGATCCACTGATCGACGCGACGTTGAACGAGAACGCCTGTGCGGAGCCGACGTGCGGCTTCCCGAGACGGCTGAACAGGATGCGCAGCATCGCGTTGGCGTCGGTGACGGTGCCGACCGTGGACCGAGGGTTGGCCCCCATCCGCTCCTGATCTACGAGGATCGCCGTGGTCAGCCCGTCGAGCACATCGACGTCGGGGCGCGCCAGCGTTGGCATGAAACCCTGGACGAACGTGCTGTAGGTTTCGTTGATCAAGCGCTGTGACTCTGCGGCGATCGTGCCGAACACCAGCGAGCTCTTGCCCGAACCGGACACGCCGGTAAACACCGTCAGCTGACGCTTTGGGATCTCGACGCTGACGTCCTTGAGGTTGTTCACTCGCGCACCGTGCACCCGGATCTGATCGTGGCTGTCGGCAGCGTTCGCCACAGAGGCGCGCGCGTTCGTCGTCCTGTCCTGGTTCAATGTGGCTCCGTCCCTTGACTGCCCGACACGTTACGCGATCGGTATGCGGCGCAGCCCGATTCGCGATCGGTTCGGCCGAGCCCTGGGCTCGCGGGTTGGCAGGGTCCTGGCGGGAACGACGGTCGGGTCCGGAAGAAGGGCCGTCGTTCAGCCGCCGATGGCCGACATCGGCCGGTCGGGTTGCAAGAAGCTCGGGTCGTCGATGCCATGACCTGGACGCTTGCCGCGGACGGCCGTGACCCACCGGTCCGCGATCTCGTCATCGCTGGCTGCGGCGCGCAGCGGAGCCCGCAGGTCGGACTCGGTGCGGGCGAACAGGCAGTTGCGGATCTGCCCGTCGGCGGTGAGCCGGACCCGGTCACACGCACCGCAGAACGGCCGGGTCACCGACGCGATGATGCCCACCCGATGCCCGGTCCCGGTCACCCGGACCAGCTCCGCCGGCGCGCTTCCCCGGCGCTCGGCATCCGCCTCGTCCTCGACCAGGTCGACCTCTTCGCGGAGCCGACTCCTGATCTCGTCGGCGGTCACCATCTCCGAACGCTGCCAGGCATGCTGAGCGTCCAGCGGCATCTGCTCGATGAAGCGAAGCTGGACGTCCTCGGCCATCGCCCAGCGCAACAAAGCAGGCGCCTCGTGGTCGTTGACGCCGCGCATCAAGACCGTGTTGATCTTCACCGGGTGCAGACCTGCAGCCCGCGCCGCCGAGACACCGGCCAGCACGTCGGCGAGGCGGTCCCGACGCGAAAGCTGTTTGAAGGTCGCCTGATCCAGGGTGTCCAAGGAGATGTTGATCCGGTCCAGCCCGGCCTCGGCCAGCGCCCCGGCCCGCGTCGCCAGCCCGATCCCATTGGTGGTCATGGCGATCGCCGGGCGTGGCCGGAGCCCAGCGATCTCGGCCACCAGTTGTTCCAGCCCGCGCCGCAGCAACGGTTCCCCACCGGTCAGCCGGACCGTCTGGATGCCGAGCAACCGCACGCCGATGTCGATCAGCCGCACCGTCTCGGCGTCGGTCAGCAGCTCGTCGCGATCCAACCACGGCAGACCCTCCGCGGGCATGCAGTAGGTACAGCGCAGGTTGCACCGGTCGGTGAGGGAGACCCGCAGATCGGTGGCTACCCGCCCGAATGCGTCGGTGAGCGCCCGCGCTCCGTCCGGAGCCCCGCCCGCGGTGTGATCGCCCGCACCCTGAGACCGCGCCAGCGCCGGGCGCAGACGTGGGATGGGTAACAGCGCGGTCATTCCTCCACTCTAGGCCGTCACCACTAGGAGGGCGATCCACCGGTCGGGCCGGCGCCGAACCTGTCCATGACCCGACCCGTCGCCGTCGCCGTCGCCGCATCCGCGCCGAGGACGATGCGCTCGGAATGGGTGTAGACATTCATGGTCGAACCGCGGACGAATCCGACGAGCGTGAGCCCGGCGGTCGCGGCCAGCTCGACGGCCAGCGAGCTCGGCGCCGATACAGCCACCATGACCCCGATCCCGGCCAGCGCCGCCTTCTGGGTGAGTTCGTAGGAAGCTCGTCCTGACACCACCAAGATCATGTCGCGCAGCGGCAACCGGTCTTCCCGCATTGCCCAGCCGACGACCTTGTCCACGGCATTGTGTCGGCCGACATCTTCGCGGACGCAGAGCACCCGGCCGGCCAGGTCCAACAATCCCGCCGCGTGCAGCCCACCGGTCTGGGAGAACCCTCGTTGTGACTCCCGCAGCCGCATCGGTGCCGCCTCGAGGATGTCCTGACGGACCGGACCGGACGGCCCCAGGGCGTAGCGGCTCCGGCGTTGCAGCTGCTCGATGCTGTCCGTGCCGCAGATGCCGCAGGCGCTGGTGCTGACCACACTGCGCGCCGTGACCACCTCGGGCGTCGCGCTGTCACCCAGCCGGACGTCGAGCACGTTGTAACTGTTGCGACCGTCCTCGCCTGCCCCGGCACAGTAGCGAGCCGCGCTCACGTCGCCGGCCGCGGCGATCACACCCTCGGCATGCAGCAGGCCGTGAACGAGGTCGATGTCGTGCCCCGGCGTCCGCATGGTGACCACGAACCGCGAGCCGTTCAGCCGGATCTCCAGTGGCTCCTCGACGGCGAGCGTCTCGATCCGCCGGCGAGCCGAGTCCGGCCCCAGGTGAAGCACCGGGTGCCGCGTTGTGACTCGCCCCATAGGATCATCTTGTCAGCAGAACCCAAAGATGATCCCGGCCAGGGCCGGTGCTACCACGATCCGACCAGGACCGATCCGGCGGGCACCGGAACCCACGGGACCATCTCGTGCCGAGCGGAGCGACGGATGGACATCGACACCTGGCTCGAGCGGCTGTCCACCGAGCTGGACGTCGCCGACGTACGGTTGGGCGACGACGATCTGCACACGCTGCTCGACCTGGCTCGTGACGCCGCCCACCACGTCGGTGAACGACTGGCAGCGCCGCTGAGCACGTTCCTCGTCGGCGTCGCCGTCGGCCGAGGGCAGAGCCTCGGCGGTGCCGCCGCCCAGGCCCCATCCTTGGCGCTCGACCTGGACGAGCCCCCTTCCGAACCCGACACGAGCACTGATGGCCACTCTGACGCGACGACCTGATCGGCGCCAGCCGCCGACCCCGCCCACTGCCTCGCCGACGGCGGAGCAGGCTGCGCCGCGGTCGCGTCGCCTGTGGCTGCGCTGGCTCCTGCTGATCGGGTTCGTCGCGGTCCTGGGCACGGTCATGGTGAATCTCGGCGAGTGGCAGATCGATCGGCTGCACCAGCGCCAGGAACGCAACGCCACGATCGTGGCCAACGAGAAGGCTCCCGTGCGGCCGTACGCTGACGTCTTCACGCGTACGCTCACTGACGCGGACGCCTGGCAGCGGGTCGAGGCGATCGGCACCTTCGACGCAGATCACCAGTTCGTGGTTCGCTATCGCAACAACGGCGACCAGAGCGGCTATCAGATCCTCACCCCGCTGCGCACCTCGACCGGTGCCGTCCTGGTCGACCGGGGATTCGTGCATCTGCCCGGCGGTCAGCAGATCCCGACCGCAGCACCTCCGCCGCCCAGCGGTCAGGTGCGCGTCCTCGGATACGTCCAGCGCAGCGAGCAGGGCCGCCGGGGCGCCATCGTGCCGAACGGGGACCAGGTGCGACTGATCAACTCACCCGCTCTGCAGCAGGTGCTGCCCTACCCCATCGCCGACGGATTCATCAGCACGATCAGCATGGATCCGGCACAAGGTGGTGACTTCAAGCCGCTGGACCTGCCCGAGATCTCCGACGGACCGCATTTCTGGTACGCGGTGCAGTGGTTCATGTTCACCGGCATCGCGCTGCTGGGCATCTTCGTGTTCATCCGTGGCGACCTGCGGGACCGCAGGCAGGCGCGCGACGCGGGTTCGACCGCCGCCGATGCTCCGGTGATCTCCCCGCCGCCAGCGGACCAGGACTGAGCGACCCGTGGACCTGGAACTCAACGATCGTGTCTACGTCGTCACCGCGGCCAGCGGCGGGCTCGGCCGCGCGACCGCCGCGGCTCTGGTCAGGGAGGGCGCGCGCGTCGCACTGGTGGCGCGTCGGGCGGACGTGCTCGCCGAGGCGGTGGCCGAGCTCGGACCCGAACACGCTGTCAGCCTGGCCGCGGACCTGGTGGACCCGCGAACCGCGACGCGCGCCTGCCGGCTCGCGGCGGACACCTGGGGCAGGCTCGACGGCGCCATGGTCAGCGTCGGCGGCCCGCCGGCCGGTACGGTGCTCGCCACGACCGACGAGGAGTGGCAGCAGGCGTACGAGTCGGTGTTCCTGGCCGCCCTCCGGCTCACCCGCGAGGTGGTCAGCCAGGGCAGCGCGTCCGATCTGTCGATCGCCTGGGTGCTGTCCACGTCGGTCAAGTCGCCGATCACCGGCCTGGCCGCCTCGAACGGACTCCGTCCCGGACTGGGCATGCTGGTCAAGCAGCTCGCCGACGAGCTCGGTCCGCAGGGCACCCGCGTGATCGGTCTCGCCCCGGGCCGGATCGAGACCGAGCGCGTCCGACATCTCGACTCCCTCTCACCGGACCCGGCCGCCACCAGGGAGGCAGCCCGACGCGCCATTCCGCTGGGCCGCTACGGCACGCCGGAGGAGTTTGCTCGGGTGGCGACGTTTCTGCTGTCCCCGGCCGCCTCCTACCTGACCGGATGCGTGATCCCGGTCGAGGGCGGCGCACTCCGCACGCTGTAGGAGACCAGTGCCCATAGCGTCGGTCGTCGACCTGCTGACCTGTCCGCACTGTCGAAGATCGCTGGTCCTGACCTCCGATGGCGGTGGGGTCCACTGTGCCGAGGGACACCGGTTCGACCTGGCCAGACAGGGTTACCTGAATCTCTCGGCCGGACCGCAGCCGGCAAATGCCGACACCACCGCCATGGTGGCTGCCAGGGAGCGGTTTCTGGCCGGCGGCTTCTTCGATCCCATCTCCGAAGCGGCCCGCCGCCTTACCGCTCCGGAGCCGGGGATACGCATCCTCGATGCGGGTGCGGGAACCGGAAGGCTGCTCGCCGCGCTGTTGGACGCGGCCGGCGGATCAGGACGACCCGGCGCCACGGCGGCACGAGGCGTCGCCCTGGACGTGTCGACCGCAGCGGCTCGACGATCGGCACGAGCGTATCCGCAGCTGGGCGCGGTGGTGGCTGATGTGTGGCGGGCCATTCCCCTTCTCGACGCGGCCCTGGACCTGGTCGTGAGCAACTTTGCACCGCGCAACGCGTCCGAGTTCGCCCGCGTGCTGGCACCCGGCGGCCACCTGCTCACCATCAGCCCAACAACCGAACACCTGGCCCGGCTGCGCCGGACGTACGGGCTGCTGGAGATCCAGGCCGACAAGGCGGACCGGCTCGCCGCGACTCTGACGCAACGATTCGAGCCGGTGACCCAGGAGCGGATCGAGTTCCGCGCTCGGTGGGCGGCGGACGTGGTGAGGGACGCGATCGCGATGGGGCCCAACGCGTTCCACCACGACCCCGAGCGCCCGACACCGCGACCGGCCGACGTCACGGTCTCGGTCTGTCTCCGGCTGTGGCGCCGTTGAGTGGCGGGCGCTGTTGCGTGGCGCCGCCGTCGAGTGGCACTTGGTGCCGGGTAGTACCGGCACGATCCGCCACCGATCGCCCGGCTCAGCCGGCGCCCCGGCCGCCCGCCGGCTGGCTGCGCTGGTCCTTGAACCAGCGCAAAGCACCGAGGCAGACGACGAAGCCCCCGACCGCACCGACAGCCAACCCTCCGACCAGCCAGAGCGCCATCGAATCGAGGCTCTCGCCAGCGGACGACCCGACGACGCTGCCACCGAGGAAGCCTGCCAGTGGGGCGAGCAGGGCCACGATCCCCCCGAAGATCATCGCCCACAGGCCGCGCTGACCGGTGGAATCGACATGCGGCGAAGCAGCCGGGTGTTGCGACACGTCCGTCATCGCGCTCTCCTGTCTTGCCGCGGATGATCTCGTCAACCAGCATACGAGACCGCCCCACCACCCGTCGGCGCCGATCCGGGGAGCGGTATGGTCCCAGGACTGGGGCTTTCCGGGAGAGCGGCCCCATGGCGCAGGACGACAACGGCAGCCCACTGACGATGGGATGGCGCGATGAAGACCGACGGCCGATGCCTAGCGGCCCTACCTCCCGGCCCGCGACCCGTGATCGGACCGCTTCAGCATGCCCGGTTCTCCCGGGCGCTTCAGCATGCCCGGTTCTCCCGGGTAGGTGAACTGCGGACCAGGTCCTGAGCGCCGTTCGCGATGTCGATCACGCAGAGCCTTGGAGAACGGGTCCGCCACGCTGTGCGCGGTCTGACCCCGGGATACTTCGCGATCGTCATGGGCAGCGGGATCATCTCGGTCGGTATGCGGCTCAACGGCCACGAGTCCTTGTCGGTCGCGCTGCTCGTCGTCTGCGCGGTCTCCTATCTCGTGCTGATCGTCCTCACCGCGTGGCGGCTGCTCGCGTACCGCCACGATGTCGTCAGCGACTTCACCGACTCAGGGCGGGCCTTCGGCTTCTTCACCTTCATCGCGGGGACCGACGTGCTCGGGGTCCGGCTCGCCATGGACGGTCGCTACCTCGTGACGGCGGTGTTGCTCATCGTGGCGGTGAGCACCTGGCTGGTGCTCGGTTATGTCATCCCCTGGACCGCAGTGCTCAGCAACCGGCACCGTCCCGTGGTCGCCAACGCCAACGGGACCTGGTTCATCTGGGTCGTGGCGAGCCAGTCCGTCGCTGTCTCGGCCGCCTCTCTCGAACCCGTGTACCGCTCACTCCGCGACGGTCTGGCCGTTGTCGCCGTGTTCTCCTGGTCGGTAGGGGTCTTCCTCTACGCCGCGGCCGGCATCTTCGTCGCCGCTCGGATGATGTTGTACGAGTTCAGCCCGGCTGACCTCAACCCGCCCTACTGGGTGGCGATGGGCGCCTGCGCCATCACGATTTTGGCGGCGGCGCGGATCGTGGAGATGGCGGACGCGCCCATGGTCGAGGCCACCCGGGGCCTGATCGCCGGCGCCGCGGTCGTGTTCTGGGCATTCGCCACCTGGTTGATCCCCGTTCTGGTCGCCGCCGGCTGGTGGCGCCATGTCACGCACCGGGTGCCGCTGCGCTACGAGGCGACGCTGTGGAGCATGGTCTTCCCGTTCGGCATGTATGCGGTGGCCGGCATCTACCTCGGCCAGGCCGACCACCTTCCGGTGGTCGGGTGGATCGGCAAAGCCTGGCTCTGGGTCGCCTTCGCGGCTTGGGCGCTGACCCTGCTCGCTATGGTCGTCCATCTCATCTCGACGGTGTTGCTGGCTGCACCGGGAGTCCGGCCCGAGTCGGGGACGGAGTTCGGCCGGCGGGCCGGATAGCGTTCGATCCCGTGACCGGCAGACGTCGCCGCAGGAAGGCGGAGCAGAGCACATGGAACCACAGCGCGAGGACGCCGGATCGGTCCCGTGGGAGGTGCCGGCGCGGCTGGACCAGATGTTGGCGGAGTCTGCACTGACCTATGCCGAGCGGACCGCGATCGTCGACGGGCGGCTCCGGCTGACCTATGCCGAGCTCGATGCCGTCGTCACTCGGGCGGCCAACCTGTTGTCGAGTCGCGGTCTGAGAAGCGGCGAGCGGGTCGCCCTGGACGCCCTCAACGGCGTCGCGTTCGTGATCTTCTACTACGCGATCCTGCGCGCGGGTGGCGTCGTCGTCCCGCTCAACGTCTTGATCGGATCTTCGCTACTCGCCCAACGACTGGACGACTCCGGTGCGGCGATGCTGGTCTGCGTGGTCGGTCCGGACGGACTTCCGGCGGCCGACACAGCACACGGTGCCGTCGAGAAGGTGCCGAGTTGCCGGGAGGTGATGATCGTCGACGCCGGGAAGGACTCGCTGGACAGACTGTTGGACGCCGATCAAGCCGCTCCACCGCCGGACCCGGCCGGTTCCGACGACCCCTCCGGTTCCGACGACGCGGCCGTGATCTCCTATCCGCGACGGACCCCGGGGATGCCCAAGGGAGTCCTGCTCACTCACGACGCGATGCTGCACAACGCTGCGAGCATCGCGCACACGCTGAATCCGGCGCGCACTCCGTACGTGCATCTGGTAGCGCTGCCGTTGTTCCATCTCCTCACCCAGACCATGCAACTCAATGCCGGCATCGCGACCGGCGCGACGCTGGTCCTGATGCCTCGATTCGAGCCGGGCGCCGCCTTGGGTTCGATGGCGAACGAGCGGGTGACCACCGTGGTCGCGACACCGAGCATGCTCTGGGCGCTGGTCCGTGCCGCCGAAGAGCACCCCACCGAGGCACAGAACGCTCGCGCATCCCTTCGTCTGGTCTCGTCCCAGCTGGCCCCACTGCCCGCTGCGGTTCGCGATGCCGTCGCCGAACAGCTGGGCGTGCTCCCCCTGGAGGGCTTCGGTCTGTCGGAGACGGGCATGCTGGCCCTGCACGCGCGACCGGGCGACACCCGACCCGAGTCGGTCGGAGGACCGGTGGAAGGTGCCGAGGTCCGACTCGTCGACGCCGACGGAACCGTACTGGACGGGCCAGGAACCGGTGAGCTCCACGTGCGTGGACCGGGCCTGATGCGGGAGTACTACCACCATCCCGAGGCCACCGCCGCGGCATTGGCCGACGGTTGGTACCGCACCGGAAACATCGCCCGCCGTGCGGAGGACGGCCACTACGTGATGGTCGACCGACCGACGCACCTGATCATGCGGGGTGGGCTGGCAGTCTATCGGCGCGCTCTCGAGGAGGCGTTGCTCACCCATCCGGCGATAAGTTCGGCCCGGGTCGTCGCGGTTCGCCATCCGCGTCACGGCGAGGAGGTCCGAACGGTCATCGAGCGGGACCCTCGTGCAGTGGTTTCGGAGGCGGAGCTGTTGCAGTGGGCCCGCGAGCAGCTGCCCGGCCTGGCCGGCACCGACCTCGAGCTGGTCAAGGCTCCGCCGGGCGCCGGACGGCTCGAGAGGGCCAAAACGCTCGGCACTCAGCTCCTGCCCGGCGTGTTGTTCGCGGCCGCCGGAACGGCAGTGGCTTTCGCCGTCAATCTCGTCGTGCCGTTCCTCAGCCCGTTGACCGCCGGTGTCCTGCTCGGCGTGGTCTTGGCCAATATCGGTCTGGTGCCTGCCCGGGTCCGACCAGGACTGGCGATCTCCACCCGCCGCCTGCTGCGTGCCGGTGTCGTCTTCCTCGGTCTGCAGCTCTCCCTGTTCGAGCTTGCCGGACTGGGGGCACCGTTGCTCGCCGTAGTCGTCGTCACGGTCGTCTTCGGCTTCGTCGCGGCTCGATGGGTGGGTCGGCTGCTCGGAGTGTCCCGTGACCTGTCGCTGCTCACTGCCGCGGGGTTCTCCATCTGTGGCGCCTCCGCGATCGCGGCTATGGAAGGTGCGAGCGACGCGGACGAGGACGAGGTGGCCACCTCCATCGCGCTCGTCACCATCTTCGGCACGATTGCCATGTTCGGGTGGCCTCTCTTGCAGGGCGTGTTGCACCTCGGGGACGAGGCG
The DNA here is from genome assembly GCA_038257965.1 of Propionibacteriales bacterium. Taxonomy (GTDB): domain Bacteria; phylum Actinomycetota; class Actinomycetes; order Propionibacteriales; family Propionibacteriaceae; genus Microlunatus. The sequence continues at coordinate 2,009 of JBBSQJ010000120.1, read as the reverse complement.
TACGGAGCCTGGTCCGGCGCCAGCGTGCACGAGGTCGCGCAGGTCGTCGCCGCAGCCTCACCGGCCGGCGCGGCCGCTCTCGCCACCGCCGTCGTGGTGAAGCTCGCGCGAGTGATCATGCTGGCACCACTGGTGGCGGTGGTCGCGTTCCTGGCGCGCCGGCGCAGCGACACGAGTTCAGCCGCCGGAGGCCGAAAACCACCACTGGTGCCCTTGTTCGTGGTGGGTTTTCTCGTCATGGTCGTGGTGCGCACCACCGGAGTGCTGCCGCAGCCTGTCCTGGACGTAGCCAAGATCGGCACGACCGCACTGCTGGCGGCCGCGCTGTTCGGGCTGGGCACCGGAGTCAGGGTCCGGGTTCTCCTGGCCACCGGCCCCCGGGCGCTGGCCCTGGGAGCCATCTCGACCGTGGCGATCGCGGCGGTCGCGTACGTCGGTGTGTTGTTGGCCGTCGGGCTCGGCTGAGCCGGGCCCCCATTGCTGCCTTCCCCCTGCTGCCTTTCCCCTGCCGCTCACCGGCAACCGGCTCGCTGGGATGGGCGAATCTGGAATGCCGACTCCGGGCGTCGATCAACGGGGGCGCGGCCAGACGTGTGACTACCGCGCTTCGGCGAACTGGGTCCGGTAGAGCTCCGCATACTGGCCCCCGGCCGCCAACAGCTCCAGATGTCGGCCGCGTTGGATGATCCGGCCGTCGTCGACCACCAAGATGAGATCCGCGTCGCGGATCGTGGACAACCGATGCGCGATGACGATGGACGTCCGACCCTCCATCGCGGCGTCCAGTGCCCGCTGCACCGCCAGTTCCGACTCCGAGTCCAAGTGCGCGGTGGCCTCGTCGAGCACCACGATCGGCGGCGCCTTGAGCAGCAGCCGGGCGATCGCCAACCGCTGCCGCTCACCGCCGGAGAGCCGGTAGCCCCGCTCTCCGACCACGGTCTCCAGTCCGTCCGGCAACGCATCGACCAGCTCGCCGATCTGTGCCGCCGCCAGCGCGGATCGCATCTGGTCCTCGTCTGCGTCCGGTCTCGCATACGCGAGGTTCGCGCGGATGGTGTCGTGGAACATGTGTGCATCCTGCGTGACGTAACCGACCGCAGCGTGCAACGAGTCCAGGGCCAGCTCGCGTACGTCCGTGCCGGCCACCCGGACGCTGCCCTGCTGGGCGTCGTACAGCCGGGCGATCAGGTGGGTCATCGTGGTCTTGCCAGCTCCGGACCGTCCGACCAGCGCGACCGTCTGGCCGGCCTCGACCCGGAAGGTGATATCGGTCAGCACCGCCGACTCGGGCCGCGCGTCGAGCGTCGCCACCGATTCCAGACTGGCCAGCGACGTCTCCGCTGCCGTCGGGTACCGAAATCCGACGTGCTCGAACTCGACGCTGGCCTCTCGCCCCACTGCCTCGGCACCGGGCGCGTCCGCGATGGCGGGCGCGAGATCCAGCACTTCGAAAACCCGATCGAAGCTGACCAGGGCGTTCATCACGTCGATCCGGACGTTGGTCAGCGACGTCAGTGGGCCGTAGAGTTGGGCTAGCAGCCCCGCCATCGCGGTCAGCGTGCCGACGGTGAGCGAGCCGGCGACGGCGAGCGAGCCGCCCACCCCGTAGACCACTGCCGTAGCCAATGAGGCCAGCAGACCGAGAGCGGTGATGAAGACCCGGCCGTTCATCGCGATCCGGACCGACACGTCGCGCACCGCCCCGGCTCTCTCTGCGAACCGGTCGTGTTCGTCCCGGGCGCGGCCGAACAGCTTGACCAGCAATGCTCCGCTCACACTGAACCGCTCGGTCATCCCGGCGGCCAGATCGCCGTTGTACTGCATCTGCTGTCGGGTCAGCCCGGCGAGCCGCGACCCGACCATCCGGGCCGGGAGATAGAAGATCGGGACCATGATCAGCGCGGCGAGGGTCAACTGCCAGCTGAGCACCAACATCGCGGCCAGGACCAGCAGCAGGCTGATGATGTTGGACAACACCGACGACAGGGTCGAGGTGAAAGCCTGCTGGG
>JBBSQJ010000119.1:0-12980 GCA_038257965.1 Propionibacteriales bacterium | reverse complement strand
GACGGTCGCCGAACGCAGGGCGAGCTCCCGCACGGTCGCCGGGTAGAGGAGGCTGTCGCCGGTCGTCACGGCCCGGACCGCCGCGATCAGCTCCTCGGCCCGAGCCCGCTTCAGGACGAACCCGGAGGCGCCGCTGCGCAGCGCGTCGAACACATAGTCATCGGAGGCGAACGTGGTGATCACGAGCACGCGGGGCGGGTGGGGGAGGGCCAGCACCAGCTCGGTCGCCCGGATCCCGTCCACGTGTGGCATCCGGACATCCATGCACACCAGGTCCGGACTCAGCCGTCGACACGCTGACACCGCCTCGGCCCCGTCCTCTGCTTCGCCTACGACGTCGATGTCGGACTCGCGCGCGAGGATCGACCGCAGCCCTTGGCGCACCAGCGGCTCGTCATCGACGACCAGGACCCGGATGATCACCCGGGCCGCCCGGTGGGCAAGGTCACCCGGAGACGCCACCGGTCCGGACCGTCGGGTCCGGCTTCCACCGAGCCCCCGAACAGGTGGACGCGCTCGCGGACTCCGGCCAGGCCACGACCGCCCCCCGACGACGGCCGCGACCGTCTGGTCGGGTTCAGCACGTCGATGCCGATGCGCACCGAGGTGTGCTCGATCCGGACCTCCACCGGTCCGGCGGCACCATGGCGCTGGGCGTTGCTCAGCGCTTCGCTGACGATGCGGTACGCGGTCTGCGAGACCAGCGGGGCGATCTCCGGCACCGCGGGCACGGGGGTCGTCGTCAGCGACATTCCCGCCTGCCTATACACCTCGAAGAGTCGCCCGAGCTGGTCCAGCTCGGGCTCCGGGGACAAGACGTCCTCGCGCAGCATGCCGAGCATCGCATCGAGCTCGTCCGCCGCCTCACGGGCCGTCTGCTCGATGACGTCGAGCTCCTCGCTACTCCGACCACCTGTGGTGCTCAGCCGCCGACGGGCGGCCGCCGACTGCAGGCTGATGATACTGAGCGCATGGCCGATGCCGTCGTGCAGTTGGCGGGCCAGCCGGATGTGCTCCGACTCCGCCGCCAGCCGCGCCTCGGCGACCAGCAGCCGATCATGCGGGGTCGGTCCGAGGAACGCCGGGGCCAGCCGGTGGGCGAGGACGCCGAGGAGATGGGTGAGTGCCAAAGCGGCCACCACCGCGAGCAGGCCCATAGCCACGACGAGCAGGTTGACGACGACCCCCCGCTCCTCAGGCAGCTCGACGGGTCCGACGGTCAGGTCCGAGCCGCTCACGCCCGTGGCGACGGTGACGATCCCACCGGGAAGGATGCCCAGCAGCAGGAGACCGCTCAGCAGCCCGCCGACCAGGTGCAGCACGACCCAACCGAGGGTCCGCCAGCGGTGCTCGGCCCGCATCACGTTCGGCACCACGACCTCGCCGCTGGCGCCCAGCATGCTGCGTGCGGCCTCGACCTCCAGCTCGCGGGCACCCGGAATGAGCCCGATCAACACCATCGGCACCAAGCAGACGACGAGCACGACCGGCTTCGGCACGGGCAGCACGGTGTCGAGGACGGCGGCGAGCGAGGCGGCCAGGACGATCGCGGCCAAGCCGATCGCCGCCCCCAGCAGCAGCCAGGCGGTGCGCCGGACGGTGCCGGGTACGTCGATCGACATGGCACCCATCGTGTCAACCTCGGTGAGCCTCGGCTACCTCGATGCGGGACGGAGCCGCCTGGCCGCGGTACAACACGTATCCCCAGACAGCCATCGCCAGCATCGGCCCCCAGAGCCAGAACGGGAAGATCCAGATGGCCAGCGCGCGCTGGAGGATGGTCCGCACACCCAGCGCCGCGCCGCCAGTGGTGAAGGTCAGCCCGATCGCCATCGGAGCCGCACTGACACAGACGATGGTGGCGACCAGCCCGCCGGGGACCGCGACCGCGGCGATCGGCACCGGCCGTCCGGCCAGCCACGGCATCCAGCGGGGGAAGCGCTCACCCCACGGTCTGATCAGGCCGAGGGTCAGCACGAAACCCAGCAGCGAGGCGCTGCCCAGCATCAGTCCCCACAATCGGATGTCGGCACTGATCGCTTCCGAGCCCGGTGCGAGCAGCGACCACGGCGTCAGCCAGGTCAGTCGGATCAGCCCGTAGGGCAGCGTGCAGAGAGCTGCGGTGATGGTCCAACTTCGCCGGTGGCCGAGCACGAACACCCTCACCCCGGTCAGCACCGGCGTGCCCCGGACGACGCCGAGCAGCACCAGTCCCCAGGCGGCTGTCGCGGCCAGCAGCACCAGGGTGAGCAGCAGCTTTGCAGAACTCTGCGCGAACCCCCCGATCAAGTTTGCGCCGAGCGTGATGAGGTTCCCCGCTCGCAGGGCACCCGTGAACAGACCCCACAGCACGAAACAGCCGAACAGACCGAGCGCGATCCAACGCAGGACTGCGTAGCGGCGGATCACTTGGACCAGCAACACCGTCAGCAAGACGGGCATCGCCATCGCCATCAGATAGCCGGCCAACGTTATCGCGGAGACGCTACCCAGTGCGAGGCCGAAGACCGCCAACTCGAGAACGGCGAGCACCAGCAGCGGTCGCCCCGGGGAGGCGTGAGCGTCGCGCCGCAGCCGCACGGCACAGATCGCGATACCGAGCAGTCCGACGATGGCGGCCAGCCCGGTGACAGCGGTCGTGACCCGTGCCGACCACAGCAGGGTGGTCGCCAGATCGGTGCCCTGCGCGAGGGTGCCGTCGACTGGATCCCGCCAGGATCGAACGGCCAGCACCAACCCGATGGCGGAGAACGCGGCGGCGAGGATCATGGCCCGTCTCGGCATGGGGTTCCCGGCCGAAATGGGAGCTGGCTGGCTGGGCGTGGCGTGCGGCATACCTTCACGCTGGACGTGAAGCCCGATGAGTTGCTCACCCGAACGGGTGAGATCCCACCGCGCACGGGTGAACTCTGCCTGCCTCAGGCAGCGAGCAGCAACGGGACGCCGTTGACGGTTCGACTGACGGTTCGAATGACGGTTCTACGGGGGGCGATGACCGAAGTCGTGAACTGTCTCAGGGTTGTTCGACGAGGAGGGCCCACAGCGCGAAGCCGAAGAGGATGAGGCCCGGAACGATCCCGCTGACGATGGCGATAGCCGACGTCCACCCGAGTGCGGCGAGCCCGAAGCCGGCAACGCCACAGCAAGTGACCAAGACGGCCAGGACATGGAACCGGGAAAGACGGAAGATCCGGCCGAGAGCGAAGAAGTGGGTGCCGACCACGAATGAGACCCAGGCGACCCCGAGCTCCGGGTAGCCGAACCCAGTGATCAGTCGGGTTCCTCCGAAGAGCGCAACGGCCTCGATCGCCACGACTGTCCAGTACTTCCACCCGAACGCCGGTCCACGACCGCTTCGACCCGACGCAGGACCGGTGGCGCGCAGACTCCGGTAGCTCCGGTGGCTCAGCACGAGGATCGCTGCGAGGGCTGCACCGGCGACCGCTAGTAGCGGCACGCGGACAACAAGTATCAGGGTCGCTGAGTTGATCCACACGAACACGAGCCCGAAGATCCCGGCGATCAGCGAGCCGATCTCTCGGCCGCGCACGGGGTCCGGGGTCCTGGCCTGCGTTACCGTACGCATCGCTTCTGCTCCTGCCGCTTTCTGCCGCTCGACCGCTGACATTTCACTATAGTAGTCTATATTGAATAAAGTCAAAACTCGAGATTGAATCGAGATTGAATCGAGATTGAATCGAGATTGAATACAGTCACGTGGAGCCTCGCGCGAAGGAGCAGGATGCCGGCAGGGCGGTCCCAGAACACTCGCCGTTCCTATAGATCTCCGCTGCGCGAGCAACACGCGGCTCGGACACGAGAGGAAATCGTGCGAGCGGCGCGTGACCTGTTCGAGGCGGAGGGGTTTGGTGGAACGACCGTTGCCGCGATCGCGGCAACGGCAGGAGTCTCGGTGCAGACCGTGTATTCGGCCTTCGGAACGAAGGCGGGCGTAGTGCGTGCGATGCTCGAACAGATGGAGGAATCGTCGAACGCGCAGATGTGGAGGAGCCGTATTGCGGCCCAGAACGAGCCGGAGAAGATCCTCGAAGCATTCGCGCGGTGGACCTGTGCGTTCTTCGTCGCAAGCAAGCCCCTGCTGAGCATCGCCCACGGCGCCGCCCCCGAACTCGCCGACCTCGCCGCCCAGGGCGATGCACACCGCCGGCTCGCCCTGACGTCTGTCATCGGTCGGCTCGAGGAGATGCACGGGCTGAGGCCCGATCTGCGCCGAGAAGAAGCAGTCGACCGAGCCTGGCTGCTCACCGGGGTGGCGACGTTTCTCGGCGCAACCCGGGGGTGTGGTTGGACAGCGGACGCCTACTCTTCCTGGCTGGCGGAGACGCTTGGACAACAGCTACTGGCACCGCGAGACTAGGTTCGGCTGGGCTGCCCTGCCGGAGGGTGTCGGTGACCGCTTCCAGATCGATCACCAGAGCAGCAGGAGCCAAGGGTGATCAGCAAGCGCGACCGAGTGCGGGGCAGGCGCGTAGCGTTCGCAGGGTGAGTGACGAGCGCAGTGTCTTGGAACGGGTGCTGGTCGAAGCCGACGCGTTCCTGGCCGGACTGGCGGATCGACCGCTGCCGGCTCGCAGCGATGTCGACGGCGTGGTCCACGCGCTCGGCGGACCGTTGCCCGAGCAGGGCTCGGACCCGCTCGACGTCGTCGAGCAGTTGATCGCGGGGGCCGAACCGGGTGTGGTGGCGATGCCGAGCCCGCGCTTCTTCGGCTGGGTGATCGGCGGGGTCCTTCCCGCCACGCTCGCGGCCGACTGGTTGACCTCGGTCTGGGACCAGAATGCCGGTCTGATCGCGTCGTCCCCGGCCGCGGCCGGGGCCGAGCGGGTGGCTGCCGGCTGGCTGCTCGACCTCCTCGGGCTGCCGTCGGGTGCGGAGGTAGGCTTCGTCACCGGCGCCATGATGGCCAACTTCACCTGCCTGGCCGCCGCCCGCCACGCCGTGCTCGCCAGGGTCGGCTGGGACGTCGAGGAGCTCGGGTTGGCCGGTGCACCGCCGATCACGGTCCTGGCGGGTGAGGAGCGTCACGACACCATCGACCTCGCCCTGCGCTATCTCGGGTTGGGCCCGGGTCGCCTGGTCCCCGTTCCGGCGGACGACGAGGGCGCGATCCTGCTCGACGCCTTGGCCGCCGCGTTGGATGCGGCCCCGAACGGCCCGATCATCGTCTGCCTCCAGGCAGGCAACGTGCACAGCGGCGCGTACGACCCGCTGGGACCGACGATCGACCTCGCACACGAGCACGGCGCCTGGGTCCATGTCGACGGCGCGTTCGGTCTGTGGGCGGCGGCTTCGGCGAGCCTGCGGTCCCTCGTTGCCGGTGTCGAACGGGCGGACTCGTGGGCCACCGATGCTCACAAGACCTTGAACGTGCCCTACGACAGCGGACTGGCGATCGTGGCTGATCCGTCGGCACTGTATTCGGCGATGGGCGCGCACGCGTCGTACCTGATCCAAGACGAGCGTCCCGACCCGTTCGCCACCGTGCCGGAGTTCTCGCGGCGGGCCCGGGGATTCACGGTGTGGGCGGCGCTGCGGTCCTTGGGCCGCCGGGGGGTCGCAGAGCTTGTCGAACGGCTCCGCGATCGGGCGCGCCGGTTCGCCGACGGGCTCGCGTCACTGGAGGGCGTCGAGGTCGTCAACGACGTCGTGTTCACCCAAGTGGTCGCCTCGTTCGGCTCCGACGAGCTGACCCGGGCGGTCGCGCACCGGCTGCTCGAGGAGGGCACGGCCTGGATGACGCCGTCGACCTGGCACGGCCGGGCCGTGCTGCGGATCTCGGTCTCCAACTGGCGCACCACCGACGCCGATGTCGATCTCACACTTGCCGCGATCGAGCGCGTCCTCGACGACGTACGGCGGGGCCCACACCACTGATCGGGGTGCTTTGTGCGCCTGGCCACCTCGCGGGCCCGGTTCGGGCGGTGCCGATTCGAAGCCGGCCTCGGATCGCTGAGGATGTCGGCGGCGGTGGGTAGGCTGAGCCGAGCATCACCCCACTGACGCACCCTCGAGGAAGTTCGTAGTGTTCGACACTCTGCAGGACCGCCTGGCGGCAACGTTCAAGAGCCTCCGCGGGAAGGGCCGCATCACCGAGGCGGACATCGACGAGACCGCTCGCGAGATCCGACGCGCCCTGCTCGAAGCCGACGTCAACCTGGCCGTCGTCAAGGACTTCGTGGCCGCCCTCAAGGAGCGGGCCCGTGGCCTCGAGCTGCACGGCGCCCTCAATCCGGCCCAGCAGATCATCAAGATCGTCGATGACGAGCTCGTCTCCATCCTCGGTGGCCAGACCCGGACGATCCGGTTCGCGAAGCGCCCACCCACCGTCATCATGCTGGCCGGTCTGCAAGGCGCCGGCAAGACGACCCTGGCGGGCAAGCTGGCCGTCTGGTTGAAGGATCAGGGTCATTCACCGCTGCTCGTGGCCGCGGACCTGCAGCGTCCCAACGCGGTGAGCCAACTGCAGATCGTCGGCCAGCGGGCGGGCGTCCACGTCTTCGCTCCGGAGCCGGGGAACGACTCGTCCCGAGCCGATCTCGACCAGCCCACCGGCGATCCGGTCGACGTCGCCCGGAGGTCGATCTGGGAAGCGGAGCGGAAGCTCTACGACGTCGTGATCGTCGACACCGCGGGTCGGTTGGGCATCGACGCGGAGCTGATGAAGCAGGCGGCGGACATCCGCGACGCCGTCCGTCCCGACGAGGTCCTCTTCGTCATCGACGCGATGATCGGCCAGGACGCGGTCAACACCGCCAACGCGTTCCTCGACGGCGTCGGATTCGACGGCGTCGTGCTCACCAAGCTCGACGGAGACGCCCGCGGCGGCGCTGCGCTGTCGATCGCCCGGGTCACGGGCAAGCCGATCATGTTCGCTTCCAACGGCGAAGGTTTGAAGGACTTCGACGTCTTCCATCCCGACCGGATGGCCAGCCGGATCCTCGGTATGGGCGACATGCTCACGTTGATCGAGAAGGCCGAGCAGACCTTTGACGCTGAGCAGTCGGCGAAGGCGGCGGCCAAGCTCACCGGCCAAGGCGGCGAGTTCGGACTGGCCGACTTCCTGCAGCAGATGCAGATGGTCCGCAAGATGGGCCCGCTGTCCAAGATCTTCGGGATGTTGCCCGGCATGGGCGAGCTGAAGGATCAGATCAACAACATCGACGAGTCCGAGGTCGACCGGATCGAGGCGATCATCCACTCGATGACGCCGACCGAGCGGGACAATCCGAAGATCATCGACGGCTCCCGTCGGGCCCGGATCGCCAAAGGCTCGGGCACCGAGGTGAGCGAAGTCAACGGCCTGGTCAACCGCTTCTTCGAAGCCCGCAAGGCGATGACGGCGATGGCGAGCGGCAAGTTCCCCGGCATGCCGGGCCTGCCCGGGGCGAACCGCAAGCCCGCGCCGAAGAAGCCCAAGAAGAACGCCCGGGGTGTCTCGGGCAACCCGGCCAAGCGGGCTGCTGTGGCTCAGGGCGACGCCGATCAGCCCGCCGCGGACCCGGCAGCGGCGTTCGGTCAGCAGCTGGATCCCGCTGCCCTCCAAGAGGCCATGAAGGATTTCCAGCTGCCCGGCAACCTCAGCAAGATGTTCGATCAGGGCAAGTAGGACAGGCTCAGGGCGGGTGAGCCGATTTCACTTGCGGGGGCAGGTGCTTCCGGACGGGCAGCATCGCGACCTGTGGGTCGTGGACGGGGTGATCCGGACCGAGCCGGTGGCCGACGCGGAGACGCTGGTGGATCGCGGTTGGCTGATGCCCGGGCTGGTCGATGCTCACTGCCACGTGGGCCTGGACGCTCACGGCGCGGTGCCCGACGACGAGGCCGAGCGCCAGGCCGTGGCGGATCGCGATGCCGGTGCGCTGCTCATCCGCGACGCCGGCAGCCCGGCCGACACGCGCTGGATCGACGACCGGGAGGACCTGCCGAAGATTATCCGCGCCGGTCGCCACATCGCCCGTCCCAGGCGCTACATCCGCAACTTCGCCGACGAGGTCGAGCCCGAGGACCTCGTGGCCACCGTCGAGAAGCAGGCCGCCCGCGGCGACGGCTGGGTGAAGATCGTCGGCGACTGGATCGACCGCGACCTGGGTGACCTGGCGCCGCTGTGGCCGGCCGACCTGGTGGCGGCCGCCGTCGCCAGGGCACACGAGCTGGGGGTCCGGGTCACCGCCCACGTCTTCGGCGAGCAGGCCGTGACCGACATGGTTCGGGCGGGCATCGACGGCATCGAGCACGGCACCGGGCTCGACGCCGAGACCTTGGTGTTGATGGCCGAACGCCAGGTGGCGCTCGTGCCGACGATGATCCAGCTGGAGAGGTTCGAGGGCTACGCGAGTGCCGGCGAGGCGAAGTTCCCCACTTATGCGGCGCACATGCGCGCCCTCTACGCCCGCCGGGTGGAGACCTTCCGGACCGCGTACGAGCTCGGCGTGCCGATCTACGCCGGCACTGACGCCGGCGGTGCCCTGCCGCACGGTCTGATCGGTGAGGAAATTGCCCGAATGGCCGACTTCGCCCCGGTCGAGTACGTCCTCGGCGCCGGATCCTGGCGAGCGAGGGAGTGGCTGGGCCGACCCGCCACGCTCGACGATGGCTCGCCCGCGGACCTGGTCGTGTTCGACGACGACCCGCGCTGCGATCTCGAGACGCTGCGCGACCCGCGTCTGGTGATGTTGCGCGGGCGGCCCATGGCCCGCCCGTGAGTCGGGCCGGACGAGCGAGCCGGCTCCGCTCCGTCGTCGCCACGGCGCTGCTGGTCCTCCTCCTCCTCGCCATGCCGGCAGCGCCGGCGGTCGCCGAGGCACCGGTCGTCGAGACCCCGATCCAGTTGGCCACCGCGCCGGAAGCCGACGGCACTCCCGTCGAGCTGGATGTCTCCTTGTTCACCACCGACCCCGGCCGTCCGCTGCCGACGATCGTGTTGGCGCACGGTTTCGGCGGCACGAAGAACGACAGCCTGCAGGCCGCCCAGACCCTGGCTCGCGACGGATACGCCGTGATCACCTACACGGCCCGTGGCTTCGGTCTCTCCGGTGGTCGGATCCACCTGAACAACCCGGCATACGAGGGCGCGGACACCAGCCGCTTGGTCGATCTGGCGGCCGAGCGGCCCGAAGTGGCGAAGTCCGGGCCCGACGATCCGGTGATCGGTTTCGCCGGCGCCTCCTATGGCGGCGCGGCGGCCTTCCTGGCGGCCGGACTGGACCGGCGGGTGGACGCGATCGTGCCGGCGTTCACCTACAACAGCCTCACCCAGTCACTGTTCCCGCAGTATGCGGTCCGCTCGGTGGAACCGGCCACCCGCGTGCGGTCCTTGGCGGGGTTCTCACCCGCGGACGATGCGGGGGTGTTCAAGCAGCGCTGGGCCGGACTGCTGTTCGCCGGCGGCCGCTCGGACTCCGGTGGCTCCGACGACGTGCAGCCCGGCACCGACGGCGCAGTCTGCGGCAGATTCGATCCCGCCCTGTGCAGGGCCTATCGGCAAGCGGCAGCGACGGGTCGGCCCACACCGGCGATCCTGGCCTTGTTGCGCCGCTCCGACCTGGCGCCCCAGCTCGGCAGGATCAGCGCGCCTACGCTGATCATCGCCGGTCTGCAGGACACGCTCTTCCCGTTGGATCAGGCCGACGCCAATCTGCGAGGACTGCCACGCGAAACCACCGCGGCCATGTCGTGGGTCAACGGCGGCCACGACGCGACGATCTCCTTCGGCGACCTCCTGCCCCAACTCGAGGCATGGTTCGCGAAGTACCTCCGTCGCCAACCGGTGCCGGCCGGATCGCCCGGCAGCCAGGTCGTCGAAAGCGCGTTCACGCTGGCCATCCCGCAGACCTCGCTGATCGGATCCGGCGATGATCGGCGCAACCGGCAGACGTGGACCGTGCCGGCGTACCCGGGAGTCGGTGGGGCGCCGCTTTCTTGGCAGGAACTGCCGATCGCCGGCCCGAGTCAACAGATCGTCTCGCCACCGGGAGGCACCCCCGCGTCGCTGAACAACCTTCCCGGGACCGGAAGCGTGCTGGCCGCGGCCTCGAGCTTCGCCGGGTATGCCCTCGGCGTCCTGCCCAACCAGTCGGCCACGTTCACCAGTGAGCCGTCAACCGAACCGATGCAGATGCTCGGCAGCGGTCGGGTGCGGCTCTCGGTGACGTCGTCGACGTCGACGGCCACGCTCTTCGTCTCGGTCTGGGACCTCGGTCCGGACACCGCATCCCGTGCATCAGCCAGCGACTCCGGGCCGTCCGACGCCTCGCCGTCCGGGGACCGCCGAGCCACCCCGGGCACCGCCGTGCTGCCGCAGCTTGCGGTCTCCCCGGTCTTCGTGTCCGGACTCCGTCCCGGACGGGCGAGGGAGGTGGAAGTCGCACTGCCCGCGGTCTCCCATCAAGTCCCGGTCGGGCACCGACTCCAGTTGGTGGTGTCCAGCACCGATCAGGCGTACGCGGTGCCGGACCACCCCGCCGTCTACCGGATCGGCCTGGCCGGACCGGCTCGGCTCAGCCTGCCCCGGGTCGACGCCGACGAGGTCGGGTCCGGTCGGCTCGACGTGCCGCTGCCGCTGGTCATCGTGGTCTCCGCCCTGGTGCTGGCCGCCGTCGCAGCGGCTGTCGCCTTCTGGCTCCGGCAGCGAGCGGCGCACGCCCGCGAGGATCTGCGCGACGTTCCGCTGGTCGTGCAGGACCTGGTCAAGACGTACAAGGGCGGTCTGAGGGCAGTGAACGGGGTGTCGTTCGAGGCACAACCAGGTCAGGTCGTCGGGCTGCTGGGACCGAACGGCGCCGGGAAGACGACCGTACTGCGGATGATGGTCGGGTTGATCCGGCCGGACAGCGGATCGGTCTACGTCAACGGTGAGCCGGTGCATGCCGGCGCCGACGTTCTCGGCAGCGTCGGTGCCTTCATCGAGGGTCCTGGTTTCCTCCCGCACCTGAGCGGCATGGAGAATCTGCAGGCGTACTGGGCCGCAACCGGGCGACCGCTGATGGAGGCCGGGCTCGACGACGCGCTGGCCATCGCCGGGCTCGACAACGCGATCCACCGACGTGTCCGCGGCTACAGCCAGGGCATGCGCCAGCGCCTCGGCATCGCGCAGGCGATGCTCGGTCGACCCGAGCTGTTGCTGCTCGACGAGCCGACCAACGGACTCGACCCGCCGCAGATCAAGGCAATGCGCACGGTGCTGCACGACTACGCGGCGAGTGGCCGGACCGTCGTCGTGTCCAGCCATCTGCTGTCGGAGGTGCAGCAGACGTGTACCGATGTCGTGGTGATGCACAACGGCAAGGTCATCCTCACCGGGTCGATGGCCGAGCTCACCGCGACCGATGACGTGACGGTGCTCGGCTTGACCGAGCCGACCGATCAGGCACAGGCACGTCGGCTCGTCGACGCGATGGGCATGGAGACGACCATCGACGAGGATGGGCTGATCCGGGCACACGGGCCCGTGCCGCGACCCCAGTTGGTCGCCGCGCTGGTTGCAGCCGGAGTCGCCATCGACTTCGTCGACGGGCACCGGCAGCTGGAAGAGGTCTTCATGACGCTGGTCGGGCCCGGCGGGATCACCGAGCCGGGGGCGAACGCCGATGACTGACGTCCGGACCGGATCGCCGCCGCACGGGTCACGGCCGAGCACCCGCCGTGCCCTGCCGATCCGCGCAGAACTGATCCGCCAGATCAAGCGCCGTCGGACCCAGGGCATCTTCGTCGTGCTGTTGGCCCTTCCGCTCGTTTTGATCCTCGCCTTCTGGATCGGCAACGACGACGACAGCGGCACGACGACGGGGGCGGCCACGTTCGTCGACCTCGCGCAGCGCAGCGGGGCCAACCTGACGGTCTTCACGATGTTCGCGTCCACGGGGTTCCTGCTGATCGTCATCGTTGCCCTGTTCGCCGGCGACACGGTGCCGTCCGAAGCCAGCTGGTCGAGCCTGCGCTATCTGCTGGCCGCCCCGGTCCGGCGGGAGCGCCTGCTGCAACAGAAGATCATCGTCGCAGCGATCTCGTCGGTGGTCGCGCTCGTCTTCTTGCCGGCGTGGACGTTGACGGTGGGCGGCATCGCGTACGGCTGGGGACCCTACGTCGGTCCGACGGGGGAGCAGCTCGCGCTGGGGACCTTCGTCGGTCGGCTGGCGATCATCGTCGGATACTCCTTGGTCAGCCTGCTGGTGGTCGCCTCGTTCGCCTTCTTGCTGGGCGTCCTGACCGACGCGCCACTGGCTGCGGTCGGTGGTGCGGTGCTGCTGATGATCCTGTCGGCGATCCTCGACTCGATCCCGGCCCTGGGCAGCATCCGACAGGGTCTGCCCGGCCACTATGCGTTCGACTGGGCCGACGCGTTGTCGCCGACCATCGACTTCTCCGACATGGCCACGGGCGCCCTCTGGTCGATCGGTTACGCCGTGGTGCTCACCGGCGTGGCCTTCTGGCACTTCCTGCGCAAGGACATCACCAGCTGAGATTGCGGCACAGACGGGGTGCGGGCGCTCCTGGGGCCTGGGGAGTCGTGACACCATGGGTGACGAACATGTTCGTGCTTGTGGGATCCGATCCGGCGTCCCGGGGAGAAAGGGACACTGATGAACGGAAACGCGAGTTTTCGGCTGCGCAATGCGGTCATGCTGTCGGTCTGCGCTGTCGAGGCGCCGATCGTGATGACATCGGCCGCTTTCGACGAGCGCCTGGCGGCCACGTACCGGCGGATCGGCACCATGCCCGGCATGCTCGAGCAGCGTGCGGGCGTGGTCGAACGTCGCTGGTGGCCCGACGACACGAGCTTCGCCGACGCCGCCGCGATGGCCGGGGCCAAGGCCCTCGCCGAGGCGGGGATCCGTCCCGAGCAGGTGGGTCTGATGATCAACTCGTCGGTATCCCGGTCCTACCTGGAGCCGTCGACCGCGGTCGCCATCCACCACCAGCTCGGGCTGCCGAGCAGCTGCCTGAACTTCGACCTCGCCAAT